>JAPKAX010000224.1 GCA_028825025.1 Rhodospirillales bacterium
TAAATATAATAAAGGTTTATCCATAATGACCTCTTAATTTCGTTTCAAATTGTATGACGACACTAGCTTTGTTCGCGCATCAGCCTAGCTTTCTGGCGATCCCAGTCCTGCTTTTTTACGGCTTCGCGTTTGTCTTGTCGCTTTTTGCCCTCGCCTAAGCCCAACTGAACTTTGGCCAACCCACGATCGTTAAAATAAATCGATAGAGGGATTAAGCTCATGCCTTTGCGATGAATGGCGTCGATCATTTTGTCCAATTCGCGCGCGTGCAACAATAATTTACGCGGGCGGCGTGGCTCATGATTAAAAACACCGCTGTTGTATTCTGGAATGTGGGCATTTTGCAGAAACAATTCATTGTTTCTTTCGCCTGCAAAGCTTTCACCAATACTGGCCCGGCCCAAACGTAAAGACTTTACCTCCGTCCCTGTTAGCATAATTCCTGCTTCTAGGGTATCGATGATGTTGTAGTCAAAACGCGCGCGCCGGTTCTGAGCAACGCTATTGCCAGATTTTTTCTTTTTGTTTTTACCAGCCATCGGCTTGCTCTTTGTCCACCTTGCGCAAATACGTCATCACAAACGCTATCGCTTGTTCCGGGTTTGCTCTAGTTGATCAGTCCAAGACCCGTCATCGCGTTCCGAACAGCTATTTTGCTGTCTTCTGAGACCGGGCAAATTGGTAAACGTGTTTCACCATTGCATTTTCCTAAAAGCATAGCTGCATACTTAACTGGTCCGGGGCTAGTTTCACAAAACATTGCGTCATGCAAGGGCGCTAAACGCTTTTGCAAATCCATGCATGTTTTCAAGTCACCTTCACGCCATGCGCGCTGCATATCAGAGCACATACGGGGTGCAACGTTCGCGGTCACAGAAATACAACCAACGCCACCCGCAGCCAAATAAGGGATGGCTGTCGCGTCTTCGCCCGTTAGCAGACAAAAGTCACCTTCAATTGCGATATCATGTAGTGTAGGGCGGGCTAAATCTGCCGTGGCATCTTTTACGCCAACAATATTTTTAAGCTTTGCCAGTTTTACCATCGTATCGACAGATATATCCACAACAGAGCGGCCGGGAACATTGTAAATAATGATTGGAATATCAGTCGCATCATGAATGGCTTTGAAATGCGCGTACAGGCCAGCCTGAGTTGGCTTGTTGTAATATGGGGCAACGATGAGTGCTGCATCAGCGCCTGCTTTTTTTGCATGCTGCGTTAATAAAATTGCTTCATCCGTTGAATTGGACCCCGTTCCTGCAATAACAGGTACCCGACCATTCGTAACTTCGACGCACATTTCAGTAACTCGCATGTGTTCATCATGGCTTAAGGTTGGCGTCTCGCCTGTTGTTCCCGCAGGCACAAGACCGTTTGATCCTTCAGCGATTTGCCATTCAATAAACGATTTAAAGCCAGCTTCGTCCACTTTACCATCGGCAAACGGGGTGAGAAGTGCGGGCATTGACCCATAAAACATAGCCGGCTCCTTTAATTATTATATAGTCACGGCTCGGGAATATACGCCTGCTTAGCGGGTGCGGCAAGAATTTCAACGGACTTTATGAAGAAATCACGCACCTTCTTGTTTCTTTAACCCATCCGGGGCTATGTTTCGGTAATATTTAAGGTCGTTTGACCAAGGGGGATATCCTGAAGCACTGGTTTAAATACGCGATTGTTGCTCTGGCTGTGGGGTATATTGGATCTGGAATTAAAGCCCCGGCCTTGGCTTTAAGCGATGGGGAACAAGTGTGGTTCCGCAATGCTGTTAAAGCGATAAAAGCAAAACACTGGAAAACAACGGGTCGATTTTCCAAACGGATTAAATCCCCGTTGGCGCGGAAGTATTTGGCATGGTCGGTACTGACCAAAACAAGCCCTGTTTCATCGTTCAAACGGATTGATGAATTTTTAATTCAAAATCCAGAATGGCCCTTAAGGCGCCGTTTGTTGCGCCAGGCTGAAGAATTGATGAAACCGGGCATGTCACCCAATCAAATTATTTCATGGTATGGGGCGCGGGCCCCTATTAGTGCGACAGGTCGCGGGCGTTTAGCAGGGGCTTTATTAGCGTTGGGCCAAAAAGATAAAGCTGTTGAAATTATTCGCCATACTTGGGTTAACAATAATTTTCCGCGAGCTGAAGAGCGCAGTTTTTACAAAAAATTCCGTAAATATGTAACCGGCCAAGATCATATTTTACGGCTTGATCGCTTAGTTTGGGAAGGTAAGCGCGGTGCCGCTCGCAGGATGCTATATAAAGTACCAAAAGCGTGGGTCGCACTTGCTCAGGCGCGCATTCATTTGCGGGCCCGAAGTGGTAATGTTGACAGCCTTATTAAAAAAGTTCCCACATCACTTAAAAACCATCCGGGCCTTGCTTTTGAGCGCATGCGTTGGCGCCGTCGAAAAGGTAAAGACAATGCGTTTGAGATTTTAGATAATTTACCAAATAATCTAGCCCGCCCTGATATCTGGTGGCCAGAAAGGGCCACCTTGGCCCGGCGCGCTTTATCGAAGGGGTTGATAACTACAGCATATCGCGGGGTCAGCAATCACGGCCTGACGAAAGGGGCTAAATATGCTGAAGCAGAATGGATGGCAGGTTGGATTTCGTTACGGTTCTTAAACGAGTTCGACGCAGCTGTTATTCATTTCGAGCGTATGTATAAGGCCGTCAATTTCCCCATTAGCCGTGCGCGTGGTGCTTATTGGGCGGGGCGTGCAAAGGAATCTCAAAATAAACAGGATGACGCGAAAGCGTGGTATAAGATAGCATCAAAGCATCCAACAACATACTATGGACAATTAGCGTTCGGTAAGTTGTATCCGGGAGACAGTTTGCCGATCTTAGTAAGTCAGCACAGTGAAAAGTCGCAAAATGCAGACTTTGAAAACCATGAACTTGTGCAAGTTGTCCGTATGTTGAACAGCGTTAATGAGCATGATTTGATCCGGCCTTTTATTCGCCATTTGTACGATTTAAATATGGACCCGGCATGGCGATTGAGCACGGCGCGGTTGGCGCGTCAAAACCATCGTGAAGATTTAGCCATTTGGATTGCCAAGCGCTCAAGCCAAGAAGGTGTTGAGTTGCCATCCATCGGGTACCCAACATTACGTCCGCCGTCCCTGCCCCGTAAACTGCAAGCAAACCGGCCTGAAAAGCCGTTTGTTTTGGCTCTTATTCGTCAAGAAAGCGCGTTTCGAGTGAATGCCATTAGCCCAGCCGGAGCGCGGGGGTTAATGCAATTAATGCCACGGACTGCGAAAAATGTTTCCCGATCTGCCCGGCTTCGTTATTCCAAGCCTCGGCTGACCAAAGATCCCAATTACAATATGACATTAGGGCAGGCCTATTTGGCTGAACTTCTAAAAAACCAAAAGAACTCTTATGTTTTGACTTTGGTTTCTTACAATGCAGGCCCATCCCGCGCTCGGCGCTGGATTAAAGATCATGGGGATTTGCGCGATAAAGACGTTGATGCCATCGATTGGATCGAAATGATCCCGTTTGATGAGACACGCAACTATGTGCAACGGGTTATGGAAAACTTACAAGTTTATCGGACGCGCTTAGCTGATAATGAAGTTGCTTTGGCACTTGAACAAGATTTAGGTAAGTAGCAGTTAATTCCTTTACCTGGCCAGCGCGATTGCCGGCCCGGTATCGGAGTTGCTTTAGGCAGCTTTTACTTGGGTTAATGATGTCTCAACCTGTTTGAGCAATTCCGTTGCACGATCAGATAAGTTACCCGAAGAGCTAGATACATCTTTTGCAGCGCCTCCAGCTTCACCCGAAACTGTATGTAAATCAGCAATACTTACCGTGACACTTTGTGTGCCTGATGAGGCTTGCACAACGTTTTTAGCGATTTCAGATGTCGCAATAGCCCGTTCTTCGGCTGCAGAAGCAATTGAGTTCGCAATTTCACTAACTTTGACGATGGTATCACCAATCGAGCAAATAGCAGTTGCAGCGCCGTCTGTTGCTGTTTGATCGTTATCGATTTGGCTAACAATTTCTCAGTCGCTTTTGCCTATTGATTGGCAGGATTTTTCAATTCCGAAGTAACAACCGTAAACCCCTTGCCAGCATGACCAGCACGCGCAGCTTCAATCGTTGCATTAAAAGCTAATAGGTTTGTTTGTTCAGCAATATCAGTGATCAAGTCAAAGACTTTACTAATTCTGCCTGCAGCCTGAGCCAGATCTTTAATTTGTGCATCCGTTTGTTTGACATGACGTACTGTGGATACTGAAATTTCTGAATAACGAGCCACTCGCTTAGCTATTTCAGAAATAGAGCTTGTTAGCTCTTCCGCAGTTGATGCTGCTGTTTGTACGTTAGCTGATGCATGTTCTGCGGCCCCAACAACGGATGTTGATTGCGAGTTTGATTGCTTTGCAATGGCAGTCATTGAAATAGCCGTTTTATTTATATCATCGGCGACTTTATCAACACTGTTTAGCGTTGCGGAAGCTTAACAATCAAAGTCAGGTGTAGGTTTTTCAATGCGCTGTGCCCGCTCGTTACGTGCGGATTGTCCGACTTTTTGTTCTTCTGCCATTTGATCATTTTTGATTGTTTCATCGTCACCAGCTAACGTTTTTATAACAGTCTTCATCGCAATAATTGGATTTGCAATACCGTTATCAATAACCAATGCCAAGCCAACACCAATCGCTATGGCCAAACCAATATACAGTGAAATCAATGTAAAAGTTTGAGTGACAGTCGCTTCATTTTCGAGTTTGCGTTATTCCATCAACCCTGTTTCTTCGGCCATGAACTCGCCCATAATATTACAGAAGCCATCGAAATATTTTTTACCACGTGCTTCAACAACCAAGTCTGCAATGTCATCCATGGTTTTCGCGGTGCCGACTTTACGACGTAAGTTAATGGCTGGTTGTGTTACTTTGGTTTTCCAATCTTTAATCGTTTGGTCGGTTTCATTAAGTATACTAACTTATGCAGCATTATCAGCCACTGTTTCATTCAAACCACCCGTTTAATTTAAAGAAGCTTTCATTGCCGCCCTTATATGGGTCAAAAAAGCTTTCTTTTCCGGCTAGCAAATATCCACGCATGCCCGTTTCCATATCCACAGTCGATGAAAGTTACTTTGGTGGCGAGCGCAAAGGAAAGCGCGGCCGAGGTGAAGCAGGAAAAGTCGCAATGTTTGGCTTTTTAAAGCGCGAAGATAGGATCGACACTAAGGTTATAGCCGATGCTTCGCCAGCAACATTATACCCCATTATTGAGCGCAAAGTTGTGCTAGGCAGTATCGTCTATTCAGACTGCTGGCGAGGTTATAACGTGCTGGATGTATCTGAA
>JAPKAX010000225.1 GCA_028825025.1 Rhodospirillales bacterium
AGTTTCGTTTGGATGCCCAAGCCATGGATCAACCATACCGCTACACGGCAAATCCGGCTTGCACCACGGTCCAGAGGTTATTGTAGCAAACGCTTACGGTTTGGAAGCGCTGGGTGGCGAAACTGGTCTAGCATCTTTTGCTCAGAAGCATTCACTAAGCTGTACATCTGCTTGCTCGTCAATGTCAGACTGGATCGTTTGAATTTTTCTAGGGTAGCAGCAAGAGAGCTGGGGCCCCTTCACCCAAACCTTAACTGATTATCTTGACAGTAGTTTGTTCGTTTGCGATGGTCATAGCTGTAAACTGTAGGTAAATTGATTGTGGGACCTAGTGAGTATGGTGCAGAAGAACTGGACCCGTGAAACAGTAAGAGGTCGGTTGAGTGGAAAAGTAGCCGTAGTGACCGGCGGTGCAGGTGGAATGGGGCGTGCTGCTTCAATACTCTTTGCAGCGGCTGGTGCCAAGGTTGCAATTCTCGATATCCAACAGGATGCTGGAGAGAACACTGTTTCTGAAATTAAAGCTGCTGGCAATGAAGCGATTTTCATTAGCACTGACGTTACGAATACCGAAGCGGTAAAGGCAGCGCTAGCCATAACAGTCGAAACATTCAGCACAATTACAAACCTTTTCAATCACGCAGGCACAATCATCGTCAAGCCTCTGCATGAAACTACGGATGAAGAGTATCGGCGACTTATGGATATCAACGCCACTTCAGCGTTTATCGTATGCAGAGAAACACTGAAGTATTTTATCAAATATGGTGGTGGCAACATAATTATAACTTCATCCATTGGTGGTGAAAAAGGCTTTGGACTTGAGAGCGTATACTGTATGTCCAAGGGTGCAGTCTTGCAACTCGCTCGCACGATTGCGGTTGAGTATCGCGATTACAACATTAGGGCAAATGCCGTTTGCCCTGCATTTGTTAAGACCGACCATGGGCTAAGAGAAATTAAAGAACTTGATGGCCTTGGTCAAAATTGGAACGAGGCAGACCTTCATGCTGTGCAAGGCCGTATTTGTGAACCAGACGAAGTGGCGTCGGCCGCTCTTTTTTTAGCATCAGAAGAGTCCAGCTTTGTCAACGGCGTTGCTCTTTATGTGGATAATGGATGGTATTCAAAAGGGTAGATTTAATAGAATCACAATGAAATATAAAAACAAAACAAGGGAGATAAAAATGAAAATCAAACAATGTATTTTTGGTGCTGCGGTTTCGGCAATCTCGATTAGTGCCTCTTTACCCATGATGGCGGCAGCGCCAGAATCGGACGAAACAATAAAAATTATGACTGCCGATTGGACCAGTATCGGTTTGCAAGGTGAGATCATCTCATTGGTACTCCAAACTGTAGGTTATAATACAAAGCTTGTGGTGGCGGATGACTCTGGACGTTACCCAGGATTTGAAAATGGTGATTTGCACATTTCAATGGAAACTTGGCAAACAACCCAGCTCAAAAATCTTGAAAAATCAGTTGCTACTGGCAAGGTTATCGATATGGGCGAAACAGGACTAAAAGGCGTAGAAGACTGGTGGTATCCTATTTATATGAAGAAACGGTGTCCTGGCCTGCCAGACTGGAATGCTTTAAAGGCCTGTGCCGAAGTTTTTGCAACTGCTGATACTTCTCCTAAAGGTCGTTATGTTGGCGGCCCAGTCAGTTGGGGAGACCATGATGAGCGCATGATTGAAGCTCTCGATTTGCCTTTTGAAGTTGTGCATCCTGGCACAGACGCAGCTATGTTTGCCGAATTAAGGTCTGCTTATGAGCGTGAGGCGCCAGTTATCCTCTGGGTGTGGCAGCCACACTGGGTTACTTCGGTCTATGAAGGCGAGTATGTTCAATTTCCAAAGTTTGAAGTAGGTTGTTTTGATGATCCTTCTTGGGGACCAAACCCAAATGCTACATTCGATTGTGGCAAACCTTATGGCTGGATAAAAAAGATGGCATGGGCTGGTGGAGAAAAAATATGGCCTTGTGCTTACGAAATTGTGCGTAACTATGAGATGGATAACGCAACGATCGCAGCATTACTGGTAGAGATAGACCTTGAAGGGAGATCCGCAACGGATGTTGCTAAGGAATGGCTCATGACAAATGAAAGCACCTGGAAAGGGTGGGCTGCCTGCGGTCTTTAACAATAAATTAATGAGATAAAACTAGCGCGCTCTAGCGCTGGTTTTATATTAAAGTTAGGCGAAAAGGCGTTATGACAGCTTCAACTGCCCGAAAACGCCTGAAGGCTAGTATTTTGTATTCGGAACCTGCCCGGATGCTAATTTTCTTTTTGATTTTTGCCATTATAGTATTGGCCGGACCAGCTTGGCTCACAACGGTACCTGAATGGTTGAAATTCCCTGTTGCCGAGAAAGTGGGTAATTCACTAAATTGGTTTGCCCGAGACGCCACCCTAGGAGGGGTTGCAGTACAACAATGGACTCGCGGTCTAGCATCTTTTTTTGACATGGTCATTCACGGAACCGTGGTTGTTCTGGCAGACGGACTATTCACTGGCAGGGGTTTGAATGTATCTCAAAGTGTACCACCCCTTTCATGGCTTGCAATTGGAGGAGCCTTGACCTTCATAGGCTACCGTTTTGGAGGCCGAAACCTTGCTATAACTAATGCTATTGGAATTAGTTTTTTAGTTTTTTTCGGTCTCTGGCAAAATGCAATGGTAACACTTTCAAGCGTCTTGCTCAGCGTTACTATCGCAATTATGCTGGGCTTAGCTCTTGGAATATGGTCGTTTCGCAGTGCAAATGTAGAGAACATTACACGTGGCGTGATGAATGTAATGCAGACTGTGCCTATCTTTTCTTATCTAGTACCGACACTATTATTATTTGGCTACGGACCTAGTGCAGCATTGGTGGCAACAGTTATTTACGCGTTGCCACCCATGGTTCACAATACTGTGCTTGCATTAAAATCCGTACCCTCTGAAATTTCTGAATGCGGTAGAATGATGGGCTGTAAACCGCGCCAGCTTTTATGGAAAGTGCAATTACCGGCTGCTCTTGCCAAACTGGCCGTCGGTATGAATCAGGCGATTATGATGACACTGAACATGGTCATTATCGCTTCCATGATTGGGGCAGGTGGACTTGGCTTTAACGTACTGACAGCATTAAGAAAACTCGATATCGGCAAAGGACTTGAGGCTGGTATGGGCATCGTGGCACTTGCGATAATTCTTGACCGGACTTCCCAAGCGGTTGCTCAACGCGCAGCTCATGGTAAGCAACGTACACCTGGACAAATCCCTCTTTGGAAGCTTTTAATTGGTTGGCTGATAGTTTCTACAGTTCTTGCGCTCGTATTTAAATCGCTACAAAGCTGGCCTGAAGCGTGGGAAATTTCAACTGCAATTTTTTGGAATAGTGCAGTAACTTGGGTTAATCGGGAACTATTCGACACTCTTGAAGGCTTTCGAAATTTTGCGCTCCTCAGTGTGATGCGTCCCTTTAGCGCCTTTTTAGCAAATGCGCCATGGACATTGGTCATATGTGTTGTTGCCGCATTAGCATATTTTTTGTCTGGCCTCCGACTTGCGCTTTATTGTTCTTTCCTTGCGTTGATAATAGTTGTCACAGGATACTGGGGTCCTGCGATGAACTCAGTATATCTTATAACAATTTCGGTTACCCTAGCCGTTTTTACCGGCTTTCCAATTGGTTTCTGGTTGTCCTCACGACTGAGGTTTCGAGAGCCTGCTAACTTCATACTTGACACAATGCAGACTCTGCCGACGCTAGTCTATTTGTTACCCGCTGTGATGTTATTCCGAATTGGTGACGTATCAGCAGTGATAGCTGTGACCCTTTACGCTCTCGCACCAGCGATTCGCTATGGCATGGTAGGAATGTCACAAGTTCCACAGGCCAGGTTAGAAGCCGCTGCAATCGCAGGCTGCACCCGCTGGCAGACATTAATTTGGGTGCGGTTGCCATCAGCTTTGCCGACACTTCTAATAGGTGTAAATCAAACGATTATGATGGCTTTTTCGATGCTTATTATTGCGGCTCTTGTTGGAACAAAAGACTTAGGCCAAGAAGTGCTTATAGCGCTTAATCGAAGTCAGGTTGGCGAGGGAATAGTTGCTGGACTTTGCGTTGCATGCATTGCCTTGATCGCTGACGGTATTCTGAAAGCAGCAGCGGCGAAAGCTTCGATCCACCACCGAAAGGAAACTGCATCTTGACAAGTTTTTTATCCGAAGTGGATCTGACTGTTCCCTCCTTAACATGCAAAAATATATGGAAAATATTTGGTGCTACATCTACAGAATTTGAACGCTCTCGAGGTATGGATCTGGATGATCAAACGCTCATGGCCAAAGGGTGGACAACCGCGGTTCGGGATGCTTCTTTCGATATTGAGAAAGGAGAGGTCTTTGTAATTATGGGCCTCTCGGGTTCCGGTAAATCAACAGTAGTTAGATGTTTGTCAAGGCTAGTGGAGCCAACATTTGGAACAGTTACGGTCGAAGGCCAAGACCTTCTTGCAGCAAGTGACAATGAACTAATTGATATCCGCAGACGCAAAATGGGTATGGTTTTCCAACACTTCGCACTTCTTCCCAATCGGGACGTTTTGGGAAATATAGCCTTCCCACTGCAAGTACAAGGCGTGGTCCGGAGTGAAAGGGAGGAGCGTGCGCGGGAAATGATTTCACTGGTGGGTCTTGAAGGACGCGAAGGTTACTTTCCTGATGAGCTTTCTGGCGGTCAGCAACAAAGAGTTGGAATTGCTCGCTCTTTGGCAAGTAATCCAGCAATTTGGTTTCTTGATGAACCTTTTTCTGCGCTTGACCCCCTTATCAGGTCAGATTTACAAGACGAACTTTTACGCCTTCAAAATCAGTTGAGCAAAACAGTGGTTTTCATTACACACGACTTAGATGAAGCTATTAAAATAGCCGATCGGATCGCTATTATGGATCACGGTCGAGTAGTTCAGATCGGCACACCAGAAGACTTAATTTTGAGACCTGCAAATGATTACGTTGCTCGGTTTACCAAAGGCGTGCCACGCTCAAAGGTAGTGCGTGTATCAACAATCATGCAGCCTTGCGCTGCAATAAATATTGAAAGTGATCATCACCTTAAACCAAATGACCGTATCGCAGAAGTGCTAGATATCTTAACAAAGACAAATGGATTGATAGCCGTTCGAAATGACGATGGCGCTGCAGTTGGTGTTGTCGAGCGGGAAACATTTATTAGGATCATGGCTGGAGCCACGCTTTAACGCAATCTAGTTTCTTTAGGTAAGGCGGCCTAACTGTTCGGAGTTGCACTATTTGGTTACTATTTTTGTA
>JAPKAX010000226.1 GCA_028825025.1 Rhodospirillales bacterium
GGTAATCCAGATGCAACTCGTCGATCCGGCGCATCAGTCCGAGACCGGTGTCGGATATCGATATCAGCAGAAAATGCCTGCACCGTATGATCCATGATGCTTGTCGTACCTTTTGGACCGCGAATAACAAAATTCCCTTTGCGCTTCCCAAACGGTGACTTTAACCACCCCGTCAGGTTGCGTTCAGGGTTACTCGACCCAAGCAATGCGCAGAATATTTGTTGCCCCGGGTGTACCAAAGGGAACGCCAGCTGTAATGACTAACGCATCACCGACAGACGCAAACCCTTCTTCGCAAGAAACCCGCAATGCGGTATCAACCATTTCACGAAAGCTGTGGCAATCTTGAGTTTGTACGGAATGAACCCCCCAAACCAAAGCCAAACGACGGGCTGTATCAAGCCGCGGTGTTAAGCCAATGATAGGCACAGTTGGGCGTTCACGGGCAGCTCGTAACGTGGTTAACCCGGTTGATGAGAAAGTAACAACACTCGCCGCAGAAATCGTTTGCGAAACTTGGCGGGCAGCAGCTGAAATCGCATCAGCGGCTGTCGCTTCGGGAACTCTGCGTTCATGCATCCGGCTTTGTTGATAATGAAGGTCCTGTTCCGCATGACGAATAATTCGGTCCATCATCGCAACGGCTTCTGGTGCATATTCACCAACTGCCGTTTCTGCAGAAAGCATAACCGCATCCACACCGTCATAAATTGCTGTCGCGACGTCTGAGGCTTCAGCACGGGTTGGGGTGGGTACTGTAATCATTGATTCAAGCATCTGTGTTGCCACAACAACGGGCTTACCCGCTTCCCGGCAAACGCGGCTAATGCGTTTTTGATGGCTGGGTACTTCTTCTGGTGGGCATTCAACGCCTAAATCCCCACGTGCAACCATAACTGCATCAGACAACTCTACAATTTCATCCAGATGATCCATAGCTTGGGGTTTTTCAAGCTTAGACATAACAAATGCCCGCCCCGCAATCAGTTTTTTGGCTTCAGCCAAATCGGAAGGCCGCTGTACAAACGATAACGCAACCCAATCGACGCCGAGCTGCAAACCAAAGCGCAAATCCAACAGGTCTTTTTCAGTTAAAGGGGAAACATCTAACGCGGCATCCGGAACATTTACGCCTTTATTGTTTGATAAAACACCGCCAGTAACCACTATTGTTTCAGCAAAATCTTTTCCACAATCCAGAACATGGACGCGGATTTTTCCATCATCTATTAATAAATCAGTATTGGGTTTAAGAGCAGCGAACACTTCAGGGTGCAGCAATGGTGCGCGCTCTGCGGTGCCAAGTGTCTCGTCCATATCGAGTCGGAATTTTTGGCCAACCTCGAGTGTTACTTTGCCTTTAGAAAATTTTCCAACCCGTAATTTAGGCCCTTGTAGGTCGAGCAAAATACCAACAGGGCGGCCAAATGTAGTCTCGAGCGATCGTATTGTATCGTAACTTTTGCGGTGATCTTCGTGAGAACCGTGGCTAAAATTTAAACGGAATACATCTGCGCCAGCTTCAAACAAAGAGGAGATCGCTTCAAGCGAAGAAGATGCGGGGCCGAGCGTTGCAATAATTTTTGCGTTTCTTGATCTTCGCATTTTTAATATTAGCCCTATGTCTATGAATTTATTCTTTTAATACCCGACAATACCCTCAAACGATAGTTACAAATAAGTGACAGAGGCATTTACTCGTATGTGTAGGGCTAAAATATTTTTAAAGACTTAGACGGGTTTGGCTAAATATCCCGTGTCGTTGAACAGATAAAAGGTTATAATGAGGTTTAATTATGACAAATCCCAAACGAGCGATTTTCGAATGATCAAAAAATTTATGTTTAAAGCCTTACTATCCGTATTTATGGATAAAAAGGCACGTACAACACTAAACAAAACACGCACTGGAAAAAAACAACCTGAGGCTTCACCCGAAACGAAGCCCGCTGGGGCATTATCCCAATCAGAACCCGACCCACTTAGTGAAATGGACTACGATGAAATTACGGCCTTAATACGAGATAGTCTTGATGCTGCAGAGCAAGAGGTCACTAATAATAAGAAAAAAGCATTAGATCAAGAATCTAGATCAACTGCTAATCCAAGTCGCCAGGACTTAATTAATAAGGCGCTCGCTATTCACAAATCACAAAGTCATATTGTTGATGATTTACCTAAAGATCAGCGCCAGAAGCTCAAGCTTATTGCTATTCAAGCATTTAGTGAACAACTTAAAAACAGCTAACAATCAAAGGGCCGTTCTGTGAATTCCGCTTCTATACAAGCAAACACCATCAAATCTGGTGACCGCCGCGAATTAGCCCGTGCAATCACCCTAATAGAATCAACCCGACCAGACCACCGCACCCAAGCAGAAGCTTTACTGACTGAAATCATGCCGAGTTCTGGAAATTCGATTAGGATTGGAATTTCAGGTATCCCCGGTGTCGGTAAATCAACATTTATAGAAGCCTTCGGACTTCATTTAATTGAATTAGGACACAAAGTCTGTGTATTAGCGGTCGATCCTTCCAGCCCCCGCACGGGCGGATCAATACTAGGCGATAAAACCCGAATGGAGCTATTATCGCGAAGCCGGAATGCCTTTATTCGCCCCTCTCCCTCAAGTGGCACATTAGGTGGCGTCGCGAGACGCACACGCGAAGCCATATTGGTTTGTGAAGCGGCTGGATTTGACGTGGTATTGGTCGAGACCGTTGGTGTTGGTCAATCAGAAACCGCAGTGGCCAATTTGGTTGATATGTTCTTGCTGCTGATTGTTCCAGGTGGCGGCGATGAACTTCAAGGCATAAAAAAAGGGATTGTAGAATTAGCCGACTTGGTTGTTGTAAATAAAGCTGACGGAGATTTATTGCCTGCAGCGGAACGGGCTAAGCGTGATTATGGCGCAGCACTGCATCTACTTCGGGCCCAATCTGAAAATTGGCACCCAAAAACTCTGTTGTGTTCTTCTATTTCAGGCGCAGGTATAAATGAGGTTTGGAATACGGTGGAGGCATTTAAAGAGATAAAAACATTAACAGATACTTTTAAAACACACCGAGAACAGCAAGCCATTGCCTGGATGTGGGGTGAAATACACGAGAACTTAAATGATAAATTAAAAACATCTCCAGCCGTTGCTAATCATATCCCTATATTAGAGAGAGAGGTTCAGTCAGGCAAAACAACCCCAACAGAAGCTGCCCGCAAAATCTTAGATATTTTCAAAATTTAGAGCAAAATCGTGAGTTATGGTTCCCCTAACCGTTGAACGTGGTTAGAATGCAGTCAACGAGTATATACACCAGCGCTTTTGGAAAGACTTAAACGTGCAAGAAAATAATGATGTTGTTCTAAAAAGAGAACTAGATGGTTTATTGCATTATCTCAATCGCATACGCTCAAAAATTGCTGCTATTGGGTGCCCGGCTGATGAAGAGCATGGCTTTGACAGCATGGGCGATCAACTTGATGCTATTGTTAATGCAACAGCAGATGCAACAAACACAATCATTGAATCTGTTGAGAAAAATAATATCATTGCTGATAAATTACGGGAAACAATTAAAGATCCGGTCGTGCTCAGCGCTCTCGATGAAATGGGCAAAAATTCCAGCAATGTTTTTGAAGCCTGTTCCTTTCAAGATATCACAGGCCAACACATTAGTAAGGTCGTGAAATCAATCACATACGTTGAAGAACGCGTAAACTCTTTGATTGATTTTTGGGGCCGTGATGAACTCGATTCCATCTATGTTGCTGCCGAAGAAAAAACAGAAGACGAAAAGCTTTTAAACGGCCCTCAACTCGAAGGCCAAGGGCTATCTCAAGACGATATTAATTCGCTATTTGATTAACCAGGTCAATACGAGCGACATAACAAATCATTATGTTACTCGTTTAAGCAATTGACTTAACTTTGAACGAGGGTATTTATGCGCGCTTTCAACATTCTTTATCTATTCACTTTTCTAATGACAGGAATTCTAACAATGACTTCTGAGACTTCTGCAGCTGACCCTGAAAACACCTTATATCTTGATTTAAAAGATGGCCGAGTGACGATTGAGCTGCGCCCAGACTTAGCCCCAAAGCATGTAACGCGGATTAAAGAGTTGGTTCGCGAAGGATTTTACGATGGCCTTACTTTCCACCGGGTAATCCCAGGTTTTATGGCCCAAGGCGGCGACCCCAGAGGAAACGGAACGGGCGGTTCAGGTGTCAATATTGAAGCTGAGTTTTCGAACGAGACGCATGTCCGTGGCACTTTATCTATGGCCCGTTCATCGAGCCCAAATAGCGCTGATTCTCAGTTCTTTATTGTATTTGCAGATGCCCCACATTTGGATGGCCAATATAGCGTTTGGGGCAAAGTAACAGACGGAATGAAGTTTGTATCAAAAATCAAACGCGGTGAAGGCGGTGGTGGTGAAGTCAACAATCCAGATAAAATCATCAAAATGCAAATTGGATCTGACGTTAAATAAAGTCTAAAACGAAGCCATTAACGACTTAACTCTTTAATGGCTTCGTCTAATCCTTCTAAGCTAAGCGGGTACATACGCTCGCTCATAAGCTGGCTGACCAAGCGGACAGATTGGGTATTTCCCCACCATTTTTTAGGGATGGGGTTAATCCATACAGCCCGCGAATACACGGCCAAAAAACGCTCCATCCAAACCGCCCCGGCCTCTTCATTCCAATGCTCAACACTTCCGCCCGGATATATAATCTCATAGGGACTCATGGATGCATCCCCAACAAAAATCACTTTGTAGTCGTGCCCATAGGTGTGCAGAACATCCCAAGTATTCACAACATCCTTATGGCGACGGTTGTTGTCTTTCCAGACCCGTTCGTAGGGGCAATTATGAAAATAATAGTATTCCAGATGTTTGAATTCAGTACGGGCGGCAGAAAACAACTCTTCCATCAACTTAACGTGGGGGTTCATGGACCCACCCACATCCAAAAACAATAAAATCTTCACCGCATTATGGCGCTCAGGAATCATCTTCACATCCAACCACCCCTGCTTAGCCGTCGATCTAATGGTGTCATCGATATCTAATTCAGTTGCAGTCCCGTGGCGGGCAAATTTACGGAGCCTGCGGAGAGCGACTTTAATATTGCGGGTGCCCATTTCAATCGTATCATCAAAATTCTTGAATTCCCGCTTATCCCAAACCTTTACGGCTCGGTTATGGCGGTTCTCATCTTGTCCAATGCGGATTCCTTCTGGATTGTACCCATACGCGCCAAAAGGCGACGTGCCTGCTGTACCGATCCATTTAGAACCTCCTGGGTGGC
>JAPKAX010000227.1 GCA_028825025.1 Rhodospirillales bacterium
AGCTTTATGACCAAAAGCCCACGCCTGGCGTTTGTTGAGCGTAGCCCGAATTTAGTCCTTCAATGCCAACGCACGGCTATACAAAACGCGCTTTGGAAGGCCCGTTGTTTGAGCAAAATGGGCCGCAACCTCCTTCACACTATGGCTTTTTAAGGCCTCTATGAGCATCACATCTAACTCTTCATCAGAAGGCGGGGCAAGGGGGAGGGGCGGTCCGACGCATAGGGTGATTTCCCCTTTGGGGGCTCCGGCTTCGGCATAATGTCCTGCCAACTCATCCAAAGTCCCCCGCCGGATTTCTTCGTAAAATTTTGTTAATTCACGTCCCACCGCGGCAGGACGATTGCCTAAAACAACACGCATATCAGCCAAACTAGAGGCCAAGCGCTTAGCTGATTCTAAGAAAATTAAGGTTCCAGGGACGGTTGATATTTCGCCCAATATTTTTTGACGAGCCCCAGTTTTAGATGGTAAAAAACCTTGAAAGAAAAACCGGTCCGTTGGCAGCCCAGATAGAACCAACGCCGTTAATGTGGCCGATGGGCCGGGCGCTGCGGTTACCGTCACCCCTTCATTAACGCACGCTTTAACCATTTTATATCCGGGGTCTGATACTAAAGGCATCCCCGCATCTGAAATCATCGCCACAACTTCGCCTTGATCTAAGCGTCTCATGATCATCGGACGCACCCGTTCCGCATTGTGCTCGTGGTACGGTTGCAAGGTTGCGTTGATACCGTGAATTTTCATTAATTTGCCGGATGTACGGGTATCTTCACACAGAACCATGTCGGCTCGTGATAAAATATCAAGGGCCCGCAAGCTAATATCCGCCGCATTGCCAATCGGTGTTGCGACCAAATAAAGCCCCGGCGCTAACGGCTTTAATTCAGGCTGGCCCAATGGTTTACACAAGGTGTTTGTATTGTTAGGCTCGGCCCCGTCTGAAGCGTTTGGTTCTGGCGCGTCGTCAATAACAGGAAGATCACCCACTGATGTTTTGGATTTCGCCATCTGTATCTCGTTTCTTATTTATCATCGCTGGCTTATTGACTTCAATATTCGCCTTAAGCGGCTGTCAAACTGCTGAAAGGTTTTTGCCAACTCGAATTGGCACCCCCGTTGTGCCAGCCACCACCACTATAAGCCAGCCCCCCCCAACACACCAGAAGCAGCCCACGCTTGCTGCGACCCAACCTCAACAAAAAGTTCTTCCGCCCGGATCAATTCCACAATTACCGTCTTTTTTACCGCTTTTAAACCGTCCAGCCGGTGACATTGGAACGCAAGAACAAGACGTTCGCGTAATCGCAACAGACACCGTCCGCATAGCCATTTTATTACCCCTTACCGGTTCCAACGCACAAATTGGCAAGGCGCTTTTAAACGCGGCTCAATTGGCATTGTTCGATTTCGCCGATTCCCGTTTCGAATTATTACCCCATGATACCAAAGGAACCGCAGAAGGCGCCGCACTCGCCGCCCGCTTCGCCATCGGTGATGGGGCATCGGTTATTTTGGGACCCCTCCTTTCCAGTTCCGTTCGGGCCATTGCCCCCGCTGCACAGGCCGCCAATGTTCCTGTTGTCGCCTTTTCCAACGATCGCTCAGTTGCCGGCAATGGCATTTATACGCTTGGGTTTATTCCCTCTGAACAAGTCAATCGCGTCGTCCGCTTTGCCCAATCGAAAGGGTTTACCCGCTTTGGGGCATTAGCACCCGATAACCCCTATGGGGCGCGGGTTGTAGAAGCTTTGCAAAAAACCGCCCAAGCCAACGGCGGAACGGTAACCCGGGCCCGGTTTTATGATCCCGGTGCCGATGACTTCACCGATGTTGTTCGTGAATTCGCCGATTACGATGCCCGCCGCCATAAGCTTTTAGAACAACGTAAAGAGCTTGAAGCTCAAGACGATGAAATTTCAAAAAGCGCTTTAAGACGGCTTGAAAACCTACAAACCCTAGGTGATTTACCGTTTGAAGCATTATTGGTTGCCGATGGCGGCAAACGGTTATTGTCTGTTGCGGCTTTGTTACCCTTCTACGATATTGATCCAGGCACGGTCCGAATGCTTGGCACAGGCCAATGGGACGAGCCTGGAATTGGTAAAGAGCCGGCCTTAATTGGTGGTTGGTACGCAGCGCCTCCGCCCTCTGCTCGGGCTGAATTTGATCAACGATATCAAGAAATTTATGGAAACCGCCCGCCGCGCTTAGTCACCATGGCTTACGATGCGACGGCCTTAATCTCCGTTTTGGCCCGCAAAGAAGGGGGCCCCCTGTTTACAACTGAAACCCTAACCAATCCCAACGGGTTTTGGGGCCGCGATGGGGTCTTTCGTTTAACACCGTCTGGCACAGCCGAGCGCGGCTTAGCCGTCATGCAAATCGGCCGCGATGGAAATGAAATTGTCTCAAAAGCCCCAGAATCATTTGAAGCTTTAACCAACTAGAGCAAAACTGGAGCGAATGACTACATTCGTGAACGTGGCTTTGCGGCAATTAAAAGGGTATAGACCCTAGCTCACTAGTTTCTCAATGACTGAGTTTAGGCGCATCAAACCTTCTGGTGTTGCAATCAGGTGGGTTTTGGAGGGTTTTAAAAACCCAGCATTTGTTAATAATCGGCGTTGATCCGCATTAATATGATCGAGTAGCCAAATCCCTGTTCGTTTCTGGATCGCGGGTAAATCAATGCCCTGGGTTAAACGGAGCCCCAAAATCAAAAGCTCCTCGGCTCGGGACTCAATATCCAACGGGCGACGCTTTGCCGTCCCGTCGCCCTTTTCTTTCACCGCTTTTAGCCAAATATCCGGATTGTGAATTTGATGCGTAGCAACCGTTTGGGTAGCGAAGGTTTGAGCATCCAGCCGCAAGCGCCCGTGGGCACCGGGACCAATCCCTACATAGTCGCCACCCTGCCAATAAACCAAGTTATGCCTGCACTCTTGGCCGTCTTTGGCATGGTTTGAAATCTCATAGGCCGGCAAACCTACATCTGCCAATACCGATTGCGTATCATCAAACATATCCGCCGCCCTGTCTGAATCCAGTGCTACTTTTCCAGCCCGGTGAAACGCCGTTCCGCTTTCAATTGTTAGCTGATACACCGACAAATGATCCCCAGCTAAATCCAGCGCCTGTTTCATTTGAGCTTTCCAATGATCCCGGGTTTGTTCGGGCGTTGCGTAAATTAAATCAAATGACGTTCGTTCGAACGTTTTATTTGCAACGCCAATGGCTTTGGTTGCCTCAGCAGCAGAATGCTCGCGGCCTAAATAAGCCAAAACATCGTCATCAAACGATTGCACACCGATGGACAGTCGGTTGATCCCCGCCTGTTTGAAATCTTGAAATCGTTTCGCTTCCGTAGATGTTGGGTTGGCTTCTAATGTAACTTCAACATCATCCGCCATTTGCCAATACTCACCAGCTTTATCCAAAATGCCAGCAACCGTATCGGCTTCCATTAAAGACGGGGTACCGCCACCAAAAAACACGCTTGTTAAGGCGCGGCCTTTTGTTTCCCGGCCGTAATGATCAAGCTCACGCAAAAGGGCATCGCGCCACTGGGTGTGGTCTATGGATTGTTTAACGTGAGAATTAAAGTCGCAGTACGGGCACTTTTTTAGGCAAAATGGCCAATGAACATAAAGCGCAAACATAGCGGGCTAGACCCTCATTCGAAACAGGCTTTAACCAACTGATTAAAGGCAATGGCCCGGTGCGCGATGGCGGTTTTAACTTCCGGATCAAATTCACCAAAGGTAATATTGTATCCATTCGGGATAAAAATAGGATCGTAACCAAATCCATTTAAGCCGCGCGCCGGTTCTACAATCTGACCATTAATTCGGCCTTCAAACGTTTCTACATGACCATCGGGCCATGCCAACGCCAAAACGCAAATAAAATAAGCCGATTTATCTTCAAAACCCTGCAGCTTTTCATGGACCGCTGCCATGGCGATGTTGAAATCTTTACTCGGCCCGGCCCAACGGGCTGAATATAAACCCGGTTCACCGCCCAGCGCATTTACACAAAGCCCTGAATCATCAGCCAAAGCTGCCAAACCAGCCCCTTCCATCGATGCCCGGGCTTTTAATTCCGCATTAGCAACAAAAGTCAAACCGGTTTCATCCGGTTCTGGTAAATCTAAATCCCCGGCAGAGATCACATCGGCGCCAAACGGTGCCAATAATTCACCAATTTCACGCACTTTGCCGGGGTTATGGCTGGCAATCACCAGTTTTTGTTGTGTAAAGTGCCGAGCCATATAATTTAAGCCAGTCCCAAAGCTTTGCGCTGAACAAGAACCAATTCGCCAATGCCTTTTTTGGCCAACCGCATCAATTCAGCAAAATCTTCTTCAGAAAAAGGGCTTTCTTCAGCTGTTCCCTGAATTTCAACAATGCCGCCTGTGCCGGTTAAAACAAAGTTCGCATCGGTTTCGGCGTTGCTGTCTTCGTCGTAATCCAAATCCAAAACCCCATTGCCCTTGTATATACCGCATGAAATGGCAGCAACTTCATCGGTAAACGGGATTTCTTTCATTATTCCGAGCTCAATGCAGTTTTGAAACGCTTGATACAGCGCCACATAGGCACCGGTAATGGATGCCGTGCGGGTGCCGCCGTCGGCTTGGATGACGTCACAATCCACGCGAACCTGAAGTTCACCCATCGCCTTCATGTCTACTACAGCACGTAAAGAGCGGCCAATAAGGCGTTGAATTTCCTGTGTTCTGCCTGATTGTTTGCCGCGAGCAGCTTCACGATTCATACGCGATCCGGTAGCGCGGGGAAGCATGCCATATTCTGCAGTTACCCAACCTTTGCCAGAATTCCGCATCCACGCCGGAACGCGCTCTTCAACGCTGGCGGTACACAAAACATGGGTATCGCCAAACCGCGCCATGCAAGATCCTTCCGCATGTTTCGAGTATCCAGGTTCTAAAGAAATATCGCGAAGCGCATCAAGCGCGCGGCCAGAAGGTCTCATAAAATTATGTCCTAATTGAAATTAAAATATTGGCCGCAAACTAGCCTGTGGGGCAGGCGAGGTAAAGGCGAATACCGGCAGTAATTGACACAAATCAAGGCGCGCAGGCCAAACCCCGTACATATTGACCTTAATTATTATTAGAGTAAGTTCCGCAAACCTTTTTCATGCTTAAATTGGAAACAAACCCTTTTGAAACCTACGCCAATCCATCGCCAAACAAAAACCAAGCCGTTTTCACTGTTTGTGT
>JAPKAX010000228.1 GCA_028825025.1 Rhodospirillales bacterium
CCTCCCGTATATTGCTGAAACCAGCTTTCCGTTGCTGTGTCATACATAATCGTGTCATAATGGCGCAGTAATCCTGTGTTAGCGAAACTCAAAACCTGATTGTCTAACCTGCGATCAAATACCACGCCCGAATTGCACAACGGGGAATAACTGATTAAAACAGGCACCCCTTTGATCGTATCATTGATCAATTCGTGCCATACTAACATTCGAAGCGGATATCCGCGCACTTCACCTTTTACTTCAAGGCGCAAAACCGGCTCAAGAAGCCCCAAACCGGATATCGATTTAGCGGATTTAAACTTGGGTTTAAAAATAGCAGGGATCTGATCTCTGTGCAGGCCAACGAATTGGATCTCTGAAAGAGGCGCGGTGGATTGGTTGAACTTGGTTTTTGGAAATTCCAACGCCCATTGCAATGGGCTAGCAACCGCCGACAAAGGAGCGTAAATAAGTAGTCCAATGAAAAGTAACCTTGCGAACTTCATGTGAAAGATAGTACCCGATATATGGACTGGGTTACAATTGGAAAAATTGCTATCTATAATGACGAACAAACGGAAATGATCAAATGAGCGAATATACCACAGCGACCGCAAAAACCGAAGTCGCTTTAGACAAGCGCCACGCAGAAAAAATGGCTAAAAAGAAAGCCGCTCGCGATAAGATCATTGCCACCAAAACAATCGAAAAAGGATTATTGATTGTTCACACTGGCAAAGGCAAAGGCAAATCAACCGCCGCCATGGGCTTGGCTGTGCGGTCCATGGGCCACGGTCATAAGGTTGGCATTGTTCAATTTGTTAAAGGCGTTTGGGAAACCGGCGAGCGGACAATTTTGGACAAGTTCCCTGAATTGGTCACCATTCGCGCCATGGGCGAAGGCTTTAGCTGGGAAACTCAGGACCGCCAGCGCGACATTCAAGCTGCCGAAAGTGCATGGCAAATGGCAAAAGACATGATCAATGATCCGTCTTATAAGATGGTCATTCTGGACGAATTAAACATCCCTTTGCGCTATGACAACTTAGACATCAATGACGTGATCGACTTTCTAAAAAACAAACCTGAAGATTTGCACGTTATCGTCACGGGGCGAAATGCCAAAGATGAAATGTTGGATGCCGCGGATTTGGTCACTGAAATGACGATGGTCAAGCACCCGTTCCGATCTGGTGTTAAAGCTCAAATCGGAATTGAATTCTAAAATGATTTTTTTTCGAATCTCAGTTTTGTTGTTCGTCAGCTTCATGATCTCTGCTTGCGCCTCAACAAGCCCACCCAAATCGATGGTTGCTGAACAGCTCATCAATACATCAACCGATGCCATCGCGCGTTTTCGGGCACACCCAGACTTAAAGAAGTTCTCCCACGAATTAGAAAGTGCGACCGCCGTTGTCATTTTGCCAACGGTGATTAAGGCTGGATTTTTTGCCGGTGGAGAAACCGGCAATGGAGTGCTTTTAAAGCACAATAAGGACAACAGCTGGAGCTATCCCACCTACGTCACTTTGGCTGCGGCAAGCTTTGGGTTACAGTTCGGCATTCAAGATACAGCGATTATTTTGGTTATTCGCAATTCAGGTGCGCTAGAATCGATTCTTGATCATCAAGGAAAAATTGGAGCTGATACTGGCGTCGCCATTGGGGCGCAAGGCTTAGGCTTAGAAGCATCGACAACAAGCAATTTAAATACCGATATTATCGCGTTCGCTAGCCCCAATATTGGTGGATATATGGGGGTATCCGCCGAAGGGGCCGTGCTCGCCACCCGCCACGATTTGAACGAAGCCTTTTACGGCGAAGGGGCTAAACCCAAAACAATCTTGGCTGGTCAACATTCAAACCCCATAGCCGATACCTTGCGCAGCTCCCTTGCCGAAAAATAACGCCAGCCAAACTGTGATGTTTCAAGGCACTGGATCAGACGTTGGCAAATCGTTGATCGTCGCCGGAGTTTGCCGGCTGTTGACAAACCGCGGCTTAAAAGTTCGCCCGTTTAAGCCCCAAAATATGTCGAATAATGCCGCCGTTACTGATGACGGCGGTGAAATTGGCCGGGCACAGGCGCTGCAGGCTCTAGCGGCCAAATGTCCCTTATCTATTCACATGAACCCCATATTGTTGAAGCCTCAATCGGATATTGGCTCGCAAGTTGTTGTTCAGGGAAAAGTCCATAGCACAGCCAAAGCCCGCGATTACCACAAGCTGAAACCAGAACTTCTGACACGTGTTCTTGAAAGTTTTGAACAGGTCGGTAAAGACGTGGATTGGGTTATTGTTGAAGGAGCAGGAAGCCCGGCAGAAGTTAATTTGCGCAGTGGCGATATTGCCAATATGGGTTTTGCTGAAGCAGCAGACGTTCCGGTCATTTTGGTTGCAGACATCAACCGGGGCGGTGTAATCGCTAGCCTTATTGGCACATACGAAGTTTTAAGCACTGCGGAACGAACCCGCGTTAAAGGCTTCATCATCAATAAATTTAGGGGTGATGCCTCGTTGTTTGATGAGGGTATTAAAATCATAACCGCCCACACTGGCTGGCCTTGCTTTGGTGTCATCCCGCACTTCGATGACGCACATTTATTACCCCAAGAAGATGCAATGGCGTTAGATCGAAAACCCACAACAGCTATGACCGGAGCCATCAAAATAGCGGTCCCCCGCTTGCCCCGCATTGCAAACTTTGATGATGTGGACCCCTTAAATGCCGAGCCTAATGTATCGGTTGAAATCATTGAAGCCGGCCGGCCGATCCCTGCCGATACAAATATAATCTTGATTCCAGGATCAAAAGCCACCTGTTCTGATTTAGTTTTTTTAAAGGCCCAAGGATGGGACATCGATATTAAAGCCCACCATCGTCAGGGCGGCACCATCATTGGGTTATGCGGTGGATATCAAATGCTGGGTAATTCCGTTGCCGACCCAGATGGCATTGAAGGTCACAAAGTGAAAATTGGTGGGCTGGGGTTATTAGATATTTCAACCACAATCGGCGAGTCAAAATCACTTAAAAAGGTGTCTGGCTTTGATGCCCTATCGCAATCGCCAACATCGGGGTTCGAGATGCACATGGGCAAAACAACCGGCCCTGACACCAACCAACCGTGGCTTATATTGGAAAACGATCGCCCCGATGGTGCCAGATCGAAAGATGGGCTCATTTTAGGTTCATATGTTCATGGGCTTTTTGCTGGCGATGCTTTTCGTGCTTCTTTTTTACGTGATTTCAGGAGTGGCGTAGCCCACTCTGTTGCCTATGATTTACAAATAGAACAAACCCTTGACCTATTGGCAGATCATTTAAATAAGCACCTGACCCTAGATTTGTTATTCCGTGCTTAAGCGAATAACTGCAATTGCCGCGACCCACCCAGTATTGATCAGTAACGCCACCACATACATATAAAGCGCTTTTTCTATGTCCGATATTTTGGCCTTTGCTGTGCCTAAGCCCATCCATGCATCTTTAATGACTTTGTTTGAATAGCGGCGCGGTCCAGCTAAAGCCAAACCCAGCGCCCCCGCCATAGCCGCTTCGCTCCATCCAGCGTTGGGTGATCTGTGTTTACTGGCGTCGCGCCACATGGCTTTGAACGCACCCGCCGGACTTGCGGTTGGGGCAAAGAACGCCGCCAGCACTAAAAAGATGCCGGTCAATCGGGCTGGAATTAAGTTCAAAACATCATCCAACCGCGCAGCCGTCATACCAAAGGCGCTGTATTTTTTGTTCTTATGACCGATCATTGAATCCATGGTGTTGACGGCTTTGTAAATAATTAACCCCGGAAACCCAAAAAGCACATACCAAAAAATAGGGGCAACAACGCCATCGCATAAATTTTCAGCAGCAGTCTCGATAGCAGCCCGGCAAACGGCATGTTGGTCTAAATAATCAGGGTCGCGGCCAACAATGTGTGAAACCGCCGCGCGCCCGTGCTCTAAACTAATTTCCAAACCATCGGCCACGTCTTTCACATGGTCGTATAAACTGCGCCCTGCCAAAATGAGAGTCAGTAAAATAAGCTCTAAAATCCAGCCAAACGTATGATGAAGCGTCAACCACGCAACGCAAATGCCGACCGTTCCCGTGATGCAAACAACAATAACAACCGTCAACGCGCCCCGGAACATACGATCCATATCGCCGCGTTTTTCACGATTGAGTTTTTTATCTAAAAAATAGATTAAGTTACCAATGAGCACAACAGGGTGCTTCACAAACCGGGTAAGACCCGGCATTTCGCCGACGTAGGCGTCAAAGAAAATTGCGATTAGTAGCAAAATAAGTGGATCGAACGCATGTGCGCCCCCCACCATTCCAAATGTATACATATCAAATTCCAAAGTTTTCGAATTGTATACTAAAATCAGCTAAAAATAAGTTAAAGGTTTGGCAATCCTTTAACGGTAAATGTTGTGAGTTATACTAATCATACAAATGACAGATAGTACCATGGCAGAGCAACCGACAATTAACTTAGAAAATACGATCAAAGCCGCACCCGACGTAATGGATGCGCTCGGTCAAGTTATGAGCGCCTTGACGCAGCTTATCGATGCCCTACCCAGTTTGGCAGGCATGAATATAGTGGTCATTGTAGCAACTCTGTTCGGACTTTTATTCTGGCTTCTATTAAGCCGAGGGCGGACCTCCAAAGAGGCCCCAGCGCCTGACGAAGCAACTCCGGCTAGCTTGGCCTTACCCGCCCCTGAAACACTTGCGTTTAAAAACTATCAAGTCTTTTTGGAATCAAAAGGCTTAGCAGCAAAAGAGCGCGATGCTCATATGCGTTCTTTTTCCGAAAGATACCGCGAAATGCGACAGAATTTACGCGATTTGGTCCCGGAGAATCTAGAATTAGAGCCTCAAGTTGAACAAGTTCGCGATGCTTTAGATGCGGGCGACTTTGATCGGGTCTACGCTTTTTTAACGCGGATCGGAAATAAAGAATTCAGCGATGGCCAAGAAAAACGTAACGCCGCCTTAAAGCATTTGTTAGCTGCGGCGATTGCTAAATCCATTGTCGGTGATTTGCAAATGTCGCGCTTGGATTTCGAGACAGCGGCAGATAACTACCGACAAGCAATTGATGCCTTACCACCCTATCAAGAAGATTTGCACGCCGAATATTTGAACAAATACGGCACCGCTAGCTATCAAGCCGGCCAACATGTAGCTGCTATCAGTGCGTTCGAGAAAGCCTTG
>JAPKAX010000229.1 GCA_028825025.1 Rhodospirillales bacterium
CGACGCTTTCCAGCTTCCATAAATTCCTTCGACCATTTGTAATAAATACTCTGGGTAATGCCTTCACGACGGCACACCTCCGCAATACTTTCTTCTCCACGTAACCCATCAAGTACAATGCGGATTTTTTCTTCAGCTGAATACTGCTTACGTGTCGCCCGGCGGATGTCTTTGATTGCCTTGGCAGCGCCCGTTTGTCGTGTCTGCGATTTCTGTCTCATCTTCATTCCCCTTCGGGTCATTACGATGAACCAGAAACTCTCTCTTATGCAATACCGTTAATCTGTTCCATAGGCGCTGACGTTAGACGCTTTGTATCAAGCACATTTGAAAAAAATTAGTCAGCCAAGGAAGCGGCGTTGAGCATTCTGTAAGATAGTTTGCTCCTACTAATGCTGATACCAATTATATTAATAATGCAGTAAAAAATATTATCAATATGAATAATAAAATAAATAAGGCCATTGGTATTAAATGGGTAATTTCGCGAGATTGAAAAAAGTTATCTGAGTGGGACGCTGCTATTGCCAAACACAGGAAATATCAAAATAAACTTGTCGTCGATCGGTTTATCCAATTGACTGAACGTGCCACTGACGTGATCGAGGA
This sequence comes from Rhodospirillales bacterium, assembly GCA_028825025.1. GTDB lineage: Bacteria > Pseudomonadota > Alphaproteobacteria > Rhodospirillales > Casp-alpha2 > JABMNT01. The sequence goes on from JAPKAX010000229.1 coordinate 610, forward strand.
ATGTCTCAACAGTGAGAACGATGCTGTGAAACTAAAGGCGGCCACTTGGGTTCTTGAAAGGGGTGAAGCACTACATATTTAAAACAATCGCTAAACGCAGCAGAGAATTGGATTTCGAGCGCTGATTCCTAAAACCATATACAGGGCCTCTTTCGTCATTTTGTAAATTTGAGGCAATCATGAGATATGTTTGGCAACAAAAAAAGGGCCTAAATTCATTTGGTCAACGGAGGCATTATGGCTGTTTTTAATCTCAGGGAACGGGCATTCAACAACAACGTAATTATGATCGCCAAGTTCTTTTAGCTTAAGCGATTTGGGGCGTTGATTGGTGAATGCGCGGCTTAAACCAACGTTTAATTCAGGATATTTACCACGTGCCGCATAAAAGGCGATGGATACATACTGCCCTGCACGGCGTAAATAATCAGCCAATATTTTGGCCTTAGTTGCAACGCCACCTGGAATATGAGGCGGCAGGGTAAGAATTAATATAGCCACATATTTGTTCCAAGATTTTATATCAGAGCATGCATCAAAATTCTATTATACCTGGAATGCCCGTTTTGTCTTTGCTTCGGTTTTTCCCCAAGAAAACTCATATGAACGCTTTACTGCTAACTGGCTAATTGAATTACGTAGATCGTCATCCGTCAAGAGTTTCGAAATTGTATCGCGAATATCGCCAATATCATTTGGATCAAAATACAGTCCTGCATCACCCAAAACCTCAGGCATTGCAGCCGCGCTCGAGCTGACGATGGGTGCCCCACACGCCATTGCTTCAACCAATGGATTTCCAAAGGTCTCGACCGTTGAAGGAAAAACAAACAGTCCACATTGTTGATAAAGCTTGATCAAATCATCAGCCTCTACCCCACCTAAGAACTCGACATGGTTACTCAGTTTCTTTTCTTTAACTATTGCTTCCAAGTCTTGCAAATAGTCCAAATCAATGGGGCGGCCCGCAATTTTTAAACGGATACTAGGATATTTCGATATCAGTTCAGACACCGCGAGCAGTAAATTTTTAAAGTTTTTTTGAACATAAATATCAGAAACTGCAAGCAGCATATTGCCATCGCGCTCGACGTTTTCATCGACACAAAACCGTTTATCAACGCCATGTGGAATAACGCTGACTTTTGATTTAGACCAGTTCCACAAAAAACCTGAACCGACCCGACTGGCATAGTTTGATACGGCAATTGCGCGCTTGCATGCAAACAACGAAACAAGCGTCGCAATAAATAATAAAGCCCAATACGCTAATTTAATAGGGCGTCTTTCAAAAAATCCAACGCTGACTGCGTTCCGTAACATGATAACCGTATTTGGTGCGAAAATGGGGCCATAATTTGCTGGTGAAAACGTAATATCAGCCTTTAATTTCCGCGCTAATCGTGGCAATTCAAATTGTTCCCGGATAAGAACTTTCCAATACCCGCGTTCAAAATTTAATAAATGATACTGAATGTTTTTAATATTTTGGGGTAAAACATCCTGTTGATCTTCGTGGGCACATAAATGAACATCCAACATTGGGTCTTTTGCTAGCAAAGGAAGCATATTGCGCAGATAAGTAACCCCCCCGCCTGTTCTGGCATGCAATGCATTAATCAAAACCCGAACAGGTTTTGGTTTGATGACTGGCGACAAAGATGCGTGGAGCGACGCAATATGTTTTTCCCAAGAAAATTCATTAACCGCTCGCTTTTTTGCCCGTACGATCAAAGCCTCACGTAAATCAGGGTCTTGATCGAGATCTTTCAGACGTGCAGCTAAATCTTCTGGATTACTCATTTCAAAATAAAGGGCCGCATCACCACAGATTTCACGGTGGATAGGAATATCGGAAACAATAAGCGGAATGCCGGCGCGCATCGCTTCAACCATTGGAAAACCAAACGTTTCAGCCATCGACGGAAAGACAAACGCATCATATGATTTAAGCGTACCGGTGAGTTGGCGATGTTCAATCCGCCCAACATCAACACAATCGGCGTAGCGTTCAGATTGCAGGGCTTGCAACTCACCGTGACTTGATGGCCACGGCTCGAAATCCTGGGGCTCCATAGTAATCCTGGATCTAGTCTTAAGCCCCTGATCATTTAATAACCGTGTTGCTTCAGCAAGAGTTACCGGGTCTTTATGGGGATAGAAGACGGAGACATAGAGCAATTCAAGCTGCCCATCTTCGCGCCAACCCCGGCGGATATCGGTGGCTGCGAACCGGTCCCCAACGCCCAAATAATTAACAACAGAAGTGGGCGCTATGTCAGGCCCGTAATTTAAAGCCGACTGCAATGCGACTTCGGAGGGGAAAATCGTTGTTCTGGAATGACGGGCTGAAAACAACATAAGATTCCGGCGCAAAAAAGCAGAAAACCGTTCGCTTCTGGGCAACGTGGGCAATACTTTATCACGGTAAACGGGGTTTAAATATATTTCGCCTTGGACCAGCAAAACCTGCTCGATGGGAGGATATAAAACACCATAGTTAGCCGATGAATACAGCACGTCTGCACCGCTTTCTTTAACTATTTTTCGCCAAAAAACTTGCTCCCAAAGAAAGCGATGGATCGGCCCATAAAACCGCTTAACAGGAACTTTTTTGACCGTCATATTTGGAGAATCAAACAAATCAGCATTAAACGTGCGAGGCACATAAATGATGGCTTCAATATCTTCACGGCCGATGTGTTCGATCAAATTATATGTATAAGTGACAATTCCGCTGGTATTAGCAGAAATTGCGTTGATGATGATCCGCATCCAAAAAAAGGCCTTATCGTTATTTATTTCCGCCCAAACAGCACCCTATTTAAGGCTGAGACTATGCCACAAACCCCGGCCGTTCAATAGACAGCTGTTCGATGAGCTGGCATTTATCTGTATGTTCCGTAGTAACCCGCGCTATAAAGAAACAATGGAATCATTACACCTTGACCCAAATTTATGAGTATACGCCATTTAATCAAATACGGCCTGTCGTTGCCGCCGCATATTGCCGCCGCCAAAGCGCTTGGTATGGCAAAAAACCGCGTCGTTGGCCTGTGGTTAGCAAAAGCCCGCGCGCTTGAAACGACGTATAGTGATGTAGCCCCCACCTCGCCTAATGATCTCAAAAGCAGCCTCCGTAAGAAACACACCACGGATACCTTAAGCGTTGTGACCAAAAAAACGCTAGCCCATGAGTTTGATTTATTGGGCTCTGGCTGGACGCAAATGAATAAGGATCAGAGCAACGACGATGTTTTGTGTTCCGAAGGCAACTTGCAACGCTCTAACCAATTACGAGCCTTAATAGGGCCCAACTACAAACCCATCGATTGGCATTTGGATTTCAGGTCTGGATATCATTGGTCGCCCATCGTCCGCAGCTTGACCATTGCTTATGGGCACGAACCTGGCGTCGATATCAAAGTTCCATGGGAATTGGCACGGCTTCAGCATTTGCCCCAATTGGCCTCGGCATATTCAGATAATTCTTCACAAAACCTTGTGGACGAATTCCAAAACCAAACGCTCGACTTTATGGCTGCCAACCCTCCTCTTTATGGCGTCAATTGGGTATGCACCATGGATGTCGCCATTCGCGCTGCCAACCTAATCCTTACGTACGACATTTTTCGCGCAAAAGATGCCCCGTTTAGACCTGAGTTTACGAACGAATTTGTTGCTGCCATCCAAGCACATGGGGAACACATTACCGATAATTTAGAATGGTACCCGGCCTTTCGGGGGAACCATTATTTATCAGACATAACGAGCCTTTTGTTTATAGCAGCTTTTTTACCTCGCGGTCCCAAAACCGATTGCTGGCTGGCTTTTGCAGTACAGGAATTCATCATAGAATGCGACGCTCAATTTAACAGTGATGGCAGCAACGTCGAAGCGTCGACCAATTATCACCGTTTATCGGCTGAATTGGTAGTTTATGGAACGGCTCTCATTTTGGGCCTAGGTGACGACAAAAAAGTGGCCCTTCAAGCTTATGAGCACCAATTATGGCAAGCCAACCCCAAACTTAGCCCCGCGCCAATCGCATGGACGGAGAATTTAGGCCCATTCTCAGAAACGCATTTTACCAAACTAGACAAAATGGCGCGGTTTAGCATCGACGTCACCAAACCCGATGGGCATGTGGTACAAATTGGCGATACCGATAACGGGCGGTTCTTCAAACTATGTCCGGCGTATCTTGAGGACAGCCTTGAGGAAGATCAACAAAACCACCGCCATTTGGCAGCCGCTATTGGCGGGTTGTTGGGGGACGAGCAATTAATTTCCTATGCAGGCAAAAAATACGCGCTAGAGGCCGAAATCGTGACGGATTTAAAAGGCACATCCACACCATCAATCACTAAACAAACGGATCAAGCATATAAGCCCGCCCCTCAATCGATCAGCGACACGTGTACAGAAAACCAACGCTTAATTATCAAAATCCCCACGTTCGGTTTAACCCCCATCGCCTACCCCGGTTTTGGTCTTTATATCTGGAAATCTGAAACCTTCTTTTTGTCGGTTCGGTGTGGGCCGGTGGGGCAAGGCGGCAATGGCGGGCATGCTCATAACGATCAAT
>JAPKAX010000016.1 GCA_028825025.1 Rhodospirillales bacterium
AGCGCCAACGCCCCGTTCAACCCCATCATCATGACCATGGCAGGGACAGAGTTTAAAGGAGCACTTGAGGCCATCAAAACCATAGCGATGGCAATTCCAGGGGCCACGCCCAATTGGATCACACACACCCACATCAATGCCGGTGATCCAATTAACATCCACAACAATGCAACCCCACCGATGCGCCAACGCTTAATGTTTTGTTTTACGCCCACCCAGTCAAGCCGAACCATAGCCAGAAATAACAAACCCCATACAGCAGGCGTCAATAAGGGGTTCAGGTAGCTTGCAAGCCCTGGCAAAATAAGCGCCACAAACACACTGGATGCCATAAGGACCGTCGCGTGACGACCCAAAAAGTCCAATATTTTAATACTCATTCTTTATTTTTTCCTGGATATTTAGGTCATCCTCATACATTCATAACAGCATCATGAGTGAACATATACAAACAGTCGTTATCGGCGCCGGCGTAGTCGGTTTAGCCATTACTCGCAAATTAGCGATGATTGGCCGTGAAGTGATCTTGCTTGAATCAGAAGATGCCATTGGGACCGCCACAAGTGCCCGTAATTCTGAAGTTATTCACGCTGGGATTTATTATCCGAAAGGTAGCTTTAAAGCGCGCTTTTGTGTTGAAGGCAATAAGCTGATGTATGCCTATTGTGCTGAACGCTCCATTCCGCACAAACGGATTGGCAAATTAGTTGTCGCCACAAACGACGATGAAGTGCCTGATCTTGAAGCCATTAAGCAAAAAGCTGCTGCCAATGGTGCCGAAGAATTGTACTTCTTAAGTGCGGCTGAAATTGCTGAACTGGAACCCCATATTGATGTTTCCGGTGCTCTTTATTCACCCTCGACCGGGATCGTTGATAGCCATTCACTGATGCTTTCATACCAAGGTGAAGCTGAAGACCACGGTGCGATGATTGCATTCAAAAGCCCGGTTATCGGTGGGCGGATTGAAGATGGGGAAATTTCGCTTTCGGTTGGCGGCGACGCCCCTATGGAGCTGACCTGCGATGAAGTCATTAATTCAGCTGGCTTAGGCGCTCAAACTATTAGCCGAAGCATCAAAGGGATCGATCCAGACACCATACCGGAACTGTTTTACGCTAAGGGAAATTATTACACCCTAACTGGGAAAAATCCGTTCAACCACCTGATCTATCCGGTTCCTGTAGCCAATGGACTGGGCACACATTCAAGCATGGATATGGGCGGGCAAACGAAATTTGGCCCCGATGTAGAATGGGTTGATGACATTGATTACGTTGTAGACCCAAAGCGCGGGGACAGCTTTTACGCATCCATCCGCCGCTTTTGGCCCGGATTACCCGATGGCAGTATTCAGCCCGGATACTCAGGAATTCGGCCAAATTTAATTGGTCCCGGCGGCAAAACATTGAACACCGACTTCATCATCCAAGGCCGCGCTGATCATGGAATTGAAGGTATGGTCAACTTATACGGAATAGAATCGCCCGGTTTGACGTCATCAATGGCAATTGCTGATTATGTTTTAGAGCGTTTAGAGCAAGGATAACCCAATGCACCATAAAGAACACCGCGTAGATTTAGCAGCAGCTCTCAGATGGGCAGTGCGTATGGGATGGCAATCCGGTATTTGCAATCATTTCAGCTTAGCCGTTGATCAAGATGGAGAAGCGCCCGCCGGTATTTTAATCAATCCACAAGGATATCATTGGTCTGAACTCACCGCCTCATCACTTTTGTTGATGAATTACGAAGGTGAAGTGATTGAAGGCGATGGCGTTGTTGAGCCAACAGCTTTCTTTATCCATATGGCGATCCATAGCCGGGTACCAACAGCCAAATGTGTACTGCATGCTCACCCGCCCTACTCAACCGCAATCATGTCGACGGAACACGGGCGGATTATGAATTGCAACCAAGATAGCTTGCGCTTTCATCGCCGCATTGCTTATGATGATGATTTTGCTGGTGCGGCAAATGACGCTAACGAAGGCAACCGCATTGCAGGCGCATTGGGCAACAAACAAATTATGCTGATGGCGCACCATGGCATTACCGTAACCGGGGCAACAACAGCCAAAGCCTTAGACGATTTTTACTATCTTGAGGTTGCGGCTAAAGTCCAAGTCTTGGCACAATCAACGGGCCAGCCCTTGAAAATCATAGACGAAGCAACTGCCGATGAGCAGGCCCCCCCAATCCAGGTGGAAGAAGGCCAAATGATTGGTCACTTCGCCTCGATCAAAAGGATACTGGATAAAGAAGAGCCAGAATATCGAACTTAATCGATAACCGCACGCCCCGTAATAGCTTTAAATCGTTCAGAGTACTTGGCCCATACATCCGGGTTTTTGAAACGCGGCGGGCGCTTTCCGGCCCAGATATCTATCCATTGATCGGCTGCCCATTTGCCCATATTAAACAGGCAATCGGTGGTAATTCCTGCGTTATGTGGAGTGGCAATCACGTTATCATATCCGATGAGTGGATGGTCATAGGCTGCGGGTTCCGCCATGAACACATCCAAACCAGCTCCGGCAATTTTATTATTGGCAATTGCGCTTTCTAAAGCCACCTCATCATGAATTCCGCCACGCGCTGTTTGAATAAAAAAGGCGCTTGGTTTCATCGCATTATACTGCTTGGTGCCAATCATGTCAGCGCTGTCATCTGTGAGCGGGCAATGAACGGTTACAAAATCAGAGGACTTGCACAATTCTTCAAGGCTAACCGACTTTGCACCTCGTTCAGCAAAATCGGCATCGGTCAAATACGGATCGTAAGCAATGACGTTCATTGAAAACACTTTGGCAATTTCAGAAACCCGGCGGCCAATTTTACCAAGTCCAACAATGCCTAACGTCCGCCCGGTTAATTCGGCGCCTGTGTATGTCCAACGCGACCAATCGCGTCCATCGCGCAAAGTTGCGCGATCTGATTGGTTGATTTTCTTGCTTAAATTAAGCATCAATCCAATGGCATGCTGAGCTACGGATTCTGCATTGGCACCCGTTTGATTGACAACCAAAATACCCGCTTCGGTGCAGGCATCAACATCAACCATGTCATAACCAGCGCCTGAAACAGATACAGCCAACAAATCTGGACACCGCTTGACCATATCGCGCCCTGGATAAAACAGCTCTTCCGTTTCGGTAGAGGGTAAAGCCTGGTAGGCATGGGCTTTCTCGAAAGCTTTCCAATTGATTTCAGGAGCATCTTTAAAGATCAGTTTCGTCATCTCAAACGAGCCTGAAGCGTTTATTATTTCCGGCCCAATTGGGTCCATCCATCTATCGAAATAAACCAAATTAGCTTTCATACGGTAAAATCCTTCAAGTTTCTTCTCGCAAATCGGAGACTGGATATTTAATACAAACGATTTAGGCCGTGTTCAAGACAGCTCACATAAGAAATTCTGGGGATTAAGACTTAGCCGTTGGGCAAAATCCCAACATATAAGCGGAAATTCTTATATATTACATAATATTGTTTACTTAATTCACTTTAACGAGTTTTAAATAGATGTATTTGGATTAATTAAAGGGAGAAATTAAATGGCTTCAATAAGAAGTTTTCTTGTTTCATGTTCCCGAGCCCTTGGGTTCCGGCGCCGCTCAAGGCCCTGTCCACATGATCCAAATCCCCCGTACGCCCTAAAATAAGGTTTATAAAGACGTAGCAGATCGTGCGGCTTGATCATACATGCCTGATAAGGCCCGCATAAGCGCGGACAGCTCGCCTATTTCTTTATTAGATAGTCCGTAAGTACCTAAAGCACTAATCAAACAGCTTTCCCGCACTTCGCGGTACGCTTCACATGCGGCTTGACCTTCATCACTGGTTGAGAAGAAGTTTTCTTTCCCAACTTTTCGGGATGAAACAAGCCCCAGCTTAGTAAGCTTTTTTATTGCATATGTGGCAACGTGGGTATCTTCAATATTTAAAACCAAACAGATATCAGCTAGTTTTTTCTCGCGTTTTCGATGGTTCAAAGTGTGTAAGACAAGCACATCATTCGGGCTTAAATCTGGATACCCAACAGCCGCCATGCCCCGCACAATCCAACGCTGAAATGCATTATTAGCAATTGTCACCCCGAACTCAAACTCACTCAGTTCAGGCGAATGCTCAGACACCAAGTGCGACGATGATACAATCGGGCCAAAATCTTTTTTGGTCACAACAAGCTCCTTTTTCAAGTGAACTTTATATCAACTTTTTATTGACAATTTGTCAACGTTGTTGCTTTGATACATCACCCTTTTGTATTTACCGACAGGATATATTCCTATGAGCACATCAACAATGGACGCCCCCGCACCTTGGCAAATTTGGATTGACAGGGGTGGCACATTCACCGATTTGGTTGCCTGCACGCCGGATGGTGATTTGGTGTCCCACAAACTCTTGTCAGAAAACCCAGAACAATACGAAGATGCAGCCTTACAGGGCATTCGTGATCTGGTGGGAATTGAAAAAGGCCAACCAATACCAACGGGCCTTGTTGAGGTCGTTAAAATGGGAACGACCGTTGCAACAAATGCGTTGCTTGAGCGTAAAGGCGACCGCGTTGTTTTGATCACTACAAAAGGTTTTGCTGATTCACTTCGCATTGGATACCAGCACCGCCCAGATATTTTCGCCCGTGAAATCATATTGCCAGAAATGTTATACGAGCGGGTCATTGAAGTAGACGAACGTGTAAAAGCTGATGGCGAAGTAGTGAAAGCGCCAGATATTGAAAGCACAAGACCAGAACTACAAGCAGCCTTCGACGATGGCATTCGTTCAGCCGCCATCGTATTTATGCATGGCTATCGCTTCACCGACCATGAACAACAGTTTGCTAAACTTGCGAAAAGCATTGGCTTTACCCAAGTATCTGTATCGCACGAAGTCAGCCCGCTGATGAAGTTCGTGTCGCGCGGCGATACCACCGTTGTTGATGCCTATTTATCGCCAATTTTACGTCGTTACGTTGACCGAGTAGCCAAAGACTTAGCCCCCGATGAAGCCACAGGAACGCGCTTGCAGTTTATGCAGTCGAATGGAGGCCTAACCGACGCAAAATTATTCCAAGGCAAAGACAGCATATTATCAGGCCCAGCCGGTGGTGTTGTTGGCATGGTTCAAACGGCTGCCATGGCTGGGTATGATAAAGTCATTGGCTTTGATATGGGCGGCACCTCAACAGACGTGTCGCACTATGACGGCGAATACGAACGCGCGTTCGAGACCATCGTCGCAGGTGTGCGTATGCGCGCCCCAATGATGCACATCCACACCGTTGCCGCTGGTGGCGGGTCGATCTTACATTTCGACGGATCGCGCTTCCGTGTAGGCCCAGATTCAGCCGGAGCCGCCCCCGGACCGGTATGTTACCGCCGGGGCGGGCCGCTGGCCGTGACCGATTGCAACGTTATGTTGGGCGCCATCCAACCCAAGTATTTCCCAAGTGTCTTTGGCCCTAATGCCGACCAACCATTAGATGCGGAAGTGGTTACCGAAAGATTCACAGCCATGGCGAAGGATATCAAGGCATCCACCGGTGAAGACAAGACACCTCAACAAGTGGCTGCAGGGTTCCGCATGATTGCGGTTGAAAATATGGCTAATGCGATCAAAAAAATATCTGTTCAACGGGGCTACGATGTCACCGAATATACGCTGAACTGTTTTGGCGGAGCGGGCGGGCAGCACGCATGTGCGGTTGCTGATAGCTTAGCCATGAGCCGGGTTTTCGTTCATCCGTTCGCGGGGGTACTTTCTGCTTACGGCATGGGTTTGGCAGATGTCCGGGCCCTTCGTGAAAAATCTATTGAAGCGCCGCTTAACGAAGATGTTTTGGGAACGTTAGAAACTGTTATTGCAGACTTAAGCAAAGAAGGCGTTGCTGAAGTCTTGGGCCAAGGCGTTCAAACTGAAAACATTCAAGTTCTTAAGCGCGTTCATTTACGCTACACCGGTTCAGATACAGCGATCATTGTTGATCACGCTGGACTACAAGAAATGAAGGATGCGTTTGAAGCGATCCACCGCCAACGGTTTGCCTTTAATTCGCCAGAACGCGGATATACCGTAGAAGCAGTATCGATTGAAGGCGTTGGCGCAAGCGATGTCGCTGTTGAAAAATTACTGACAGAAACAGCAACAAACTATGCAACGGCAATGGATACTGTAAACGTTTATTTAGGCGACAAATGGCAAGATGCGCCAATTTATAACCGCGATGATTTATTGCCGGGCCATAAAGTATCTGGCCCCGCTGTGATCATTGAAGCAACGGGAACGACGGTTGTTGAACCCGGTTGGCAAGCCGAGATTAGCCCACTAGCGCACCTCATTCTGAACCGCGTTGAAGCGCGTGAAGACCGCAAAGCCATTGGCACAGAAGCCGATCCGGTAATGTTAGAAATCTTCAATAACCTGTTCATGTCGATTGCTGAACAAATGGGTGCGACGCTCGAGAACACCGCTTATTCAGTCAACATTAAAGAACGCCTCGATTTCTCATGCGCTATTTTCGATGCAGAGGGCGATTTGATTGCTAACGCGCCCCACATGCCAGTGCATTTGGGCTCTATGGGTGAAAGCATTCGAGCTGTTATTAATGGCAACAAAGGTACCATTAAACCCGGCAACGTTTACATCCTAAACGCCCCCTATAACGGTGGCACTCACTTGCCCGACGTAACCGTCGTCACCCCGGTATTCGATGATGTGGGTAAGGATATTTTATTTTACGTAGGATCACGCGGTCACCATGCAGACATTGGCGGAACGACACCAGGATCAATGCCCCCTGACAGCCGCACCGTTGAAGAAGAAGGTGTGTTGATCGACAACTTCCTGATGATCGATGAAGGCCGAATTCGGGAAAAAGAGCTTCGGGAATTACTTTCAAGTGGGCCCTACCCTACTCGGAATTTTCATCAAAACTTTGCTGATTTATCCGCTCAAGTCGCCGCCAATGAAAAGGGCGTATCTGAGCTGATGAAGATGATAGATCATTTCAGCTTAAACGTGGTGCAAGCGTATATGGGCCACGTTCAAGATAACGCAGAAGAATCAGTACGCCGAGTTTTAGATGTTATGAAACCGGGTTCTTTTGATTATCCAATGGATTGCGGAACCAACATCAAAGTTAATATTTCAATTGACCGCGAACAGCGCCAAGCGACGATAGATTTCACGGGTACATCGCCACAAATGGCAACCAACTTCAATGCGCCGTCCGCCGTTTGTCGTGCCGCCGTTTTGTATGTTTTCCGCACTCTTGTAGACGATGACATTCCCATGAATGAAGGATGCATGAAGCCACTGGACCTGATTATCCCCGATGGCTGCATGTTAAAACCTGAATACCCCGCAGCCGTTGTTGCGGGCAACGTCGAGACGTCACAGTGTGTAACCGGGGCGTTATATGGGGCTTTGGGTGTCATGTCATCGTCACAGGGAACCATGAACAACTTCACCTTTGGAAATGATGTTTACCAATATTATGAAACCATTTGCGGTGGCTCTGGCGCGGGGCCCGGATTTAACGGAACCGATGCCGTCCATGTTCACATGACCAATTCTCGCCTGACTGATCCAGAAATATTGGAATGGCGGTTTCCCGTATTGCTCGAAGAATTTAAAATTAACAGAGGGTCCGGCGGCAAAGGGGAATTCAGAGGAGGTGATGGAACAATACGGCGTGTTCAGTTCTTAGAGCCCATGGTCGCAACAATCCTTTCAGGCCATAGAACCGTGCCGCCATATGGGCTTGAAGGGGGAAGCCACGGCGCTGTTGGTAAGACTACGGTCGAGCGAACAAATGGCACTGTAAACGAATTAGGTGCCACGGATTCCACTCAAATGGAAGCGGGCGACGTGTTTGTTATTCAAACGCCAAGCGGTGGCGGATTTGGATCGGCTTAACCCAAACTGACCCCTAAATATTGGGGCCGAAGCAGGGCTAAAAAGTCTGTATATAGACATCTAATTTCAATGGGTTATCGAATGTCCAGATAACCCATTGAAATAACTACCTATTTTAAATATTCTACCATTTGACCTAATTCACAGTGCGGATTAAAATAGATGATTCGTAAACAGCGCCAAATTGACGATGTTTTAGAACATTAAATTTGGGTCACTCGTGGGTTAATCAAGGCCATGATCAAAACTATATTTCTTTCAAGCAGCATCCTATTTCTAGGGATGACAGGTGCGCATTCCGCATCTTTGGAAAGTGAGCTTGCGGGCCTCCTCCTTGATCATCCGCAAATTAAAGCTGCGGCAAAAATGCTAGAAGCCCAACGCAGAGAAATCGACATCGCCAATGCAGACTATTTGCCGACCGTCACAACGACATCCGAAGCGTCCCATGAAATCGCCGACAGCCCAGGAACACGCAATGAAGGCGACGGTCAAGGAGGCAAAAATTCAAGTCGCACCGCATATTCACAAAATCTGACGGTCACACAAAACCTGTTCAATGGGTTCCAAACCAGTTCACTCACTCGCTCAGCCCGGCTCAACAAGGAAATCGCGCGGATCGAGGTTAACAATACCCGTCAAAACACGACCTTTGAGGGGATTAACGGGTACGTGAACGTGCTTCGACAAAAGCGCCTCATTGAATTAGCCCGCGAAAACGAAGCGACCATCCAGCGCCAACTAAACTTAGAAGATGAACGCGTACAACGAGGTTCGGGTGAGGCCGTCGATGTATTGCAAGCCAAATCTCGGCTGCAAATAGCCAAAGAACGCCGAGTAACGTTCGAAGGAGCTATGATCGATGCCATCTCGAAATACGTATCCCTATTTAATCGCGCACCCGACGTCGATGCAATGCAAGACCCAACACCACCGGTGGAATTAATACCAAGCACATTGGACCATGCCATTGAAATTGGCTTGAAGGAAAATCCAACCTTGGAAAGTGCGGGCACCGCGGTAGAAGTGGCACGCGAACGCCAAAGATCTATTCGGGGCCAATATTTTCCGGTGTTGGATTTAGAAGGTCAGGCAAATTATGAAAAACATGCAAACACGGTTCTTGGCACCCGGCGTGATTACTCCGTAAGAATGCGCGCCAGTTGGGATTTGTTCAGTGGACTTTCAACGCCCGCATCCTTAGCACAGGCTAAGTTTCAGTACCGCGCCAGCCAAGATGAACAAGACCGCATTCGCCGGAGTGTGATCGAGCAAACTAGACTTTCATGGCAAGCTTTGATCACCGCTAAATTACGCCTCGATTTATTAGAAAACGCAGTCAATATTGCATCCGAAGTTTTTGCATCGCGCAAAAGATTACGCGAAGCTGGAAAAGATGATGTGATCAACGTTTTGGATGCTGAGAGCGAAGTAAACTCAGCACAACTTACCTTCACATCTGCATCCTATGACGAGCGTATTGCAGTCTATCAATTACTGTTATCAATAGGCCGCCTAACTCCATCGTATCTTGGCTTAACCCCACCTTAATTAAGGTAGGCTGGTGCGAATGGTCACGCTTTTTGTTTGCACATAATTCAGCAACGCTTCTTGGCCTTTTTCACGACCAAAGCCAGATTTTTTCATACCACCAAAGGGTGTCTCAACCCCGCCAGCGTGCCACTGGTTCACATAAACCTGACCTGCATCTAAGCGTTGAGCGGCCCAATGTGTGCGTTCTAAATCGCGGGTAAAAATGCCTGCAGCTAATCCGTATTCTGTGCCATTGGCAATCGCAATGGCTTCTTCTGGCTCTTTATATTTAAGGATCGATAGAACCGGGCCAAACACTTCTTCATTCGCAATGGTCATATCAGGGGTTACATCTGAGAAAACCGTTGGCGGCATGAAGTGACCAGCTTGGTTTTCAACCCGGCGTCCGCCAGTAGCAACAGTTGCTCCTTGCTGAGCAGCGCCTAAACAATACCCTTCAACCCGATCTAATTGTCCCGCAGACATGACAGGGGTGATATCATGGTCCTCGATTCCAGGACCAATCGACAGGCCCTCAGCCATTTTAACAACACCATCAACAACTTCATCGTATCGGCTTTCATGAACAATCATTCTGGACATGGCTGAACAAATCTGTCCTGCATGGCGGAAAATCCCATTGCGCGCGCCTTCAACAACATCATCTAAACGGGCATCTGGAAACACAACCCCAGCTGATTTTCCGCCCAATTCCATAATCGCAGGCACCACCAATTCTGCAGCACAGCGCAAAATGGCCTTACCAGTTTGAACGGAGCCCGTAAAGACCAGTTGATTCACATCCTCATGGCTTGCCAACGCAGCACCCGTTGTATGACCATAGCCACAAATCACATTTACCGCACCTTTAGGAAAACCCACGCGCTCACACGATTTGGCTAACATATATACAGATAAAGGGGCCAGTTCAGGCGACTTAACGATACTTGCGTTTCCCGTCGCAAAAGCAGCAGCTAGCGACCGGGCCGCAATAATAATTGGATAATTCCATGGCACGATTTGAGCCGATACACCGAAGGGCGCGTGGATGGTATAGTTCATGAACCCATCCCCCAACGGGATTGAAGATCCTTCTAACTTGTCAGCCGCACCCCCATAGTATTCAAAATAACGAGCCGCCATTTCGACCTCGCCCCGGGCATCCAAAATACGTTTTCCCGTATCTAAAACAACCACGTGAGCGATTTCGTCTAGGTGCGCTCTTAAATCTTGGGCCACCAATATCATCATTTGCAATCGACGGGCGGGTGTAATGTCAGCGAGTTGCCGAGATTCGAAACACTCCTTTGCAGCAGCAACAGCAGTATCAACATCTTCGATTGTTGCTTCAGCGATTTCACATATGGGGCTTCCTTGTGCTGGGTCTTCAACGGAAATGCGACCCCCGTCACTTCCGTCGACCCATTCGCCGTTTATATAGTTTTTCCAATACGATTTGATGTTTGAAGCCATGCTCGAATGTTTTCCTGAAGATTGTTGTTTCCTTATCGAAGACTCGCGGGTTTTGATGAAACTGTCAATGCGTCAAACAATCAATTTCAAACAAAACTGGCCTTAATTTATAATATTAAACTTAAGGCAGGCCGATCTAATTTAAATTCTTCTCTACTTTATCAAATTCAACTCTCTTTATCTGGGCATAATTTTACCTGTAAGCAACTTTGATCAAAGCGCTGAACCGCGTTCTTAACCGAGCTTATTTGTTGGATGCTGTAAGCCAAGATGGTAATTCCCCAACAGATCGCTTAATCGATGTTCTGGTTAGCCAGATTCGTAAAAAAATTAAATCTAAATCTCGCCGTCCCGAAGTTATTACGACGGTTTTGGGGTGCGGGCATAAACTCAGGGCCAGTTTGAAATAACCACAAACTGAGGGCTCGAGATTAATCTCAAGCCCGCAGTTGGGATGTGCATATCAGGACTGCTATCGATATGCAGGGAACGAACTCAATACATAAAAATAGATATCTACGTTAAAATCCAATGCGAACTTAAAATAAGGGCTCGCTCAATTGTTAGTATCGTAAGTTTTAGCAACTCAATGTTTGCATACAATGAATAGAATGTTATTCAAATATGAATACATGTTTCAATTTGATACATCGCACCCATGGAGCAACCACAAATGATCAAAATCTTAGGCCGCCCAAATTCAGTTAATGTTCAAAAAGTCATGTGGACCGCTGCGGAAATTGGCGTTAACGTAGACCGCCAAGATATTGGCGGTGCGTTTGGTGGGAATGACACTGAGGATTATTTGGCAAAGAACCCTAACGGGCAAGTGCCAACGCTTGTTGATGGCGATTTTGTTCTATGGGAATCACAAGCTATTGTTCGCTATTTATCAGAAAGCCACGGGGCAGCCCCTTGGTACCCAGCATCCCTAAAAGACCGCGGACTTTGTAGCCAATGGATGGATTGGTATATTGCCAATTTGCATCCAGCAATGACGGTCATGTTTTGGCAGTTAATCCGAACATCCGACGCAGACCGGAATAATGCCGCAGTTGCCACCGCAGCATTCGATGCCGCAAAAGAATGGGCTATTCTGGATAAGCATTTGGAAAACAACGTTTATCTTTTGGGCGATGAGCTTACCATGGGTGATGTTCCATTAGGTTGTGCCGCGTATCGCTGGCATTCAATGGATATTGAGCGTCCGGATCTGCCAAACTTAAAACGATGGTGGGACAGTTTGGCAGCACGCGATGCCTATAAAAAGCACGTCATGCTGCCACTGACCTAAACGCAGCTTCTATTTTCGTTTGGTTAAGACAGCCCCAGACTGTATCAGCGCTTTAATCTCTGACGCTGAATACCCCGCTTCTGTTAATACATCTTCAGTATTCGCCCCATAAGCAGCAGGTTTTGTTCTATACGTTGCGGGAGTGCGGCTGAGTTTAATAGGCGCTGCTAAGCCCCGATAGCTGCCATCTTCAACCACCATTTTGCGATGTGTGGTATGGGGATGGCTGATAACCTCATCAACCGATTGAGCTAAACCGGATGGAACTCCACCTTTTAAGAACTTATCATTCAGCTCAGCCCCGTCCCATTCGCTGAGTAATTCAGTCAATATAACCGTCAGGACAGGTAAATTATCAATCCTCCCCCCGTTCATATCAAATCGCGGATCATCCGCTATTTCTGGCTTTCCTAAAATGTTCATGGCTTTCCGGAATTGCCCATTATTACCAATTGCAATAAACAAATCTTGGGTTTTGGTTGGGAACAAATCGTAGGGTGCTACATTGGTATGTGCATTGCCAACTCGCTTCGGACGTTTCCCCCCCATGAACCAATTTGCTGCATGCGGAAATTGTAAAGCTAAGCCTGAATCATAAAGTGTAATATCGATCGATTGACCTAAACCTGAGTTATTACGCTCAAGCAAAGCCATACAAATGCCAATGACTGAATTCATGCCCATGCCCAAATCAACGACAGGAATGCCAATTCGTGTCGGCCCGCCATCAGGATCAGGAGCACCATTGATGCTAAACAGGCCGGTCATGGCTTGAACAGCGGCATCATAGCCCGGGTATCCACCCAGCGGCCCATCTTTACCAAAACCCGTAATTTGGCAATGGACCAGTTTTGGGAATTTGACTTTTAACACGTCATCGTACCCCAAGCCCCATTTTTCCATGGAACCGGCTTTAAAATTATCGACCAATACGTCTGCAGATTCTAGGAGATGAAGAAGAACGGATTTTCCTTCTTCTGTGCGCAAATCCAAAGCAATGCAGCGCTTATTTCTATTCACACCATGGAAATAAGAGCTGGCAATGTTATCGCCATTTTCATCCTTCTCAAACGGAGGGCCCCATTCACGGGTTTCATCACCACTTGGCGGCTCGATTTTAATGACATCTGCACCATGATCAGCCAACATTTGAGTACATGCCGGGCCACCTAATACGCGAGTTAGATCGATGACCCTAACGCCTTTGAGCGCTCCCATCGGTTCATTAACGTGTTCCAAATCGTTATTTCCTTTAATCAAACCATCGCCAATTTAAAGGCGTACTATTAAGTATCTTTCGTATTTTCTGAAGCAGAATCGGGTAATAAAAAAGTCATGACCAATGCTGCCAGGCCAAACACAGCCAAAATATAAAAGACCACAGGCAATCCCCATTGATCGGCAATTAAGCCGCCCACAATGGGGACAGAGGCTGAAAGCCCGGCTTGCACACCAAATAACAAGCTGGTGGCACTACCTCCCATTTTTTTAGGCGTTAGATCCATCATCCAACTATGAATAACCGGACGAACGGCAAACAGCACAAACCCAAGCAAACCGGCCGTCGCGATATACGCATACACATCACTAATCGACGGCATTATAAGGGTAACGATTGTCGTTCCCCCTAAACCAAGCAAAACAATGATTCGTCGCCCCATACGGTCTGAAAAAATACCAGCAATGGGGGCTGCCACAAGGCCCGAAACCTGCATGACCATCATCCCAATACCCAACAAAAAGGGCCCGGCGTGCAAATAATTAGTTAAATAAAGGGGCAAAAAAACAAGTAATCCATTTTGCGTCATGGACCGCATCCCGGCCATCATGGCTACGCCCAGAACGGCTTTATTCTTGACCATTTTTAGAACGCCAGCCCAATAATCGGCTCGGTCCATTTTTTCATGACCTTCAGCATTACTGACTTTTTCACCCGGGCCTAAAACAATTAAAATTGCCGCCGCTATGGCTAAAACAGGAAGGGCGTGTGTCGAAGCGACGCTAGACCATCCCATCCAGACCAATAAAATACCCGCAGAAATGGGTGCAACAGCATCGCCAAAGCTTGCACCTAGGGCATGGATCGAAAGTGCATAACCTCTGTTCGTTGGAAACCGGTTGGATAGATAAGAAATTGCGGCTGGGTGCCATAGGTTATTAGTAATTCCAACAATGACAATAACCCCGTACAACCAAAACAAATTGGAATAAATGCTGGTACCAGCCAAGGCGATGGCACCAATAACAAGGGCTAGAAATTGTAATAAAATACGCCGCCCGGTTACATCGACAGCAAGCCCGCTACCAACATTAGCAACAAATGATGAGGCATGAAAAAGAGAGATCAACCCACCCGTTTCCGCATAACTCAGCCCCAAATCTTCTTTTATAAACGGCAATAACACATAAAAAGTACCGATTATCCAATGGGTTGCAGAATGGCCAAGCGCCACTAAAAAAGCAGGGCCTTGGTCACGGCTTTGCATTCCCGTCCATTTTTCAATAATTGCAAACATAATGCCCACGAGATTATCTGCGCAAACAGGGAGGAACAAGCACCGACGTAAATAAAATTCATCAATCGTTATTGCAGGACACGTATTGACCCGCCATGATACGCCCAACTTTATTTACACAACAAGGAACCAAATAATGAAAAATGTTACAGACCAGCTCATCGTCAACAAAGAAAACGGCGTTGGAACGATTAAATTCAACAACCAAGCCCGCCGCAATGCCATGACGCTTGATATGTGGGTAGGCTTAGGGGTTGTTGTTGAAGACTTCAATGCGGACCCGGACGTTCGGGTGATTGTTGTTTCAGGTGAAGGCGGGAAAGCTTTTTGTGCAGGTGCCGATATTTCAGAGTTCGCAGAGAAACGTTCATCTGATGACGCTGTAGCAATTTATAACGCAGCAACAGATTACTCAACCCAGCTGTTGGCAACAGCAACTAAGCCAACAATCGCTAAAATCGAAGGATTTTGCATTGGCGGCGGCATGGGCATCGCTATGTGCTGCGATATCCGCATTGCAAATGAACAAGCAACATTTGCCGTTCCAGCTGCAAAATTAGGCTTAGGCTACAGAGGTGATGGTTTAAAGCGTTTGGTTGATGTTGTTGGACCATCGTTTTCAAAGGAAATCTTTTATACAGCTCGCCAGTTCACGGCCCAAGAGGCCCTAACGATGGGATTGGTCAACCGCGTCATGCCACGCAACGTTTTAGGCAGCTACATCGATGACTATACTAAAACCATTGCCGGTAACGCTCCTATGACCGTTTCAGCCGCCCGCGTTGTCATTAATGAGCTCATGAAAGGGGCTGATTACGACGAAGCCTTAGCCAACAAAGCTGTTGATGATTGCTTTTCCAGTGAAGATTACAAAGAAGGCCGCACCGCGTTTATGGAAAAGCGTAAGCCTCAATTCAAAGGACGTTAATTTATATCTTCCGTTAAATGCCGCCTTCAGAGTGCTTAAAATCTAGGCATTCGAAGGCGGTTTTTTATGCCCGATATCAATCAATCCATTCCGGCTCGTCCAAGCCCAATTTACTTCCTGGCAAAATTCCCATCGCCGTATCCGCATTTGCTTGGTTTTCTTGAGCTATTTTTTCTAACGATGCTCTATACAACTCAGCTTGGCGGGCTAGGGGCACAATGGCGACGCCATCGTCATCACCAATAACAATATCACCGGGGCTGACAGCGCTTCCGCCGCATGAAATTATCCCATCTAGCGTACCCCCAAACCCTTTATGAGGGCCAGCCGCTGAAATTGAGCGGGTGAAGCAGGGAAAATCGAAATCCCGAATTTCAGCAACATCACGGATCGCACCATCGATAATGACACCCGCTATGCCGCGCGACATGGCGGCTCGTGTCATCATTCCGCCCCAAATGGCAGCATCTAAAAACCCGCCTCCGTCAGCCACAATAACTTCACCCGGATTTAAAAGTCCAATCGCTATGTGAAGGGCCGAGTTATCACCAACCATGGTTTTAACAGTTCGGGCTTGGCCAACCAAAATTGTTCCCGCTTTAACCGGTTTAATTACGCCCACCATAACATTGGTGCGGTTCATGCAATCCCCCACAATCGGTGGTGGGATTTGTCGCCAAGCGTTTAATGTTTCCTTGGATAGAACTTCATAGTCGGTGCGGTGGCGTTGAGTTGGCATAATAATTTCCTTAATTAAGCTTTCGACAAACTTTTGATGGCCGCTTGAACGCCGCCTTTTCCGTGTTGATATCCCAGCCTATTAAAAGCGATTTCAATACTTCCCAAGGCACCCAAAACCATAGGCTCGTTGGTATGGCCCATGTGGCCAATGCGGAAGCTTTTTCCATTCAGCTTGCCCAAACCATGCCCCAAAGAGACATTAAATTTATCGCGGCAAAGCACCTGCAAATCATCTACGTTTATACTGTCATCGATCAAAATCGTTGTCACACCATTGGCGCGCTCTTTCACTTTCAATGAGTTCAGCTCGAATGGGCCATCTGACCCCCACACGCCAACCGCCGCGCGCACGGCATCGGCTAAGCGTTTGTGGCGGGCATAGGCCCCTTCCAAGGTTTCTTCAAATATCATATCCAGAGCTTCACGTAGGCCCAAAATTGAATTAATCGGGCCCGTTCCACAATACCAACTGTAGTGAATAGCCCCCCGCCTAGTTTGCCAATTCCAGTAATTGCGCGGCATTGTGGTCGATTTACCAATTTCACGAGCTTTATCATTCGCTGCGGTAAAGCTAAGCCCCGGCGCCATCATCAGGCCTTTTTGACAAGCCGCAATGGTCACGTCGACGCCCCATTCATCCATCCGAAACTCAGTCGTAACCAGCGAAGCAATTGTATCAACCATGAATAACGCCGGATGATTAGCCGCATCAATGGCTTTGCGAACGGCGGGCACATTGCTGGTAACAGATGTCGCCGTATCGGTATGAACCATTAATACGGCTTTGATTTTATGATCTTTATCATCCAGCAAAGCCTGTTCGACAGCGCTTGGGTCAACCCCATTCCGCCAATCACCGGGCATATACTGGCTTTCAAGCCCCAAGGATTCCGCCATTAAGGACCATGAATTTGAGAACTGGCCCGTTTCAGGAACCAACACTAAATCGCCAGGAGACAGTGTGTTTGATAAAGCCGCTTCCCATGCGCCATGACCGTTGGCTGCATAAATAAAAACTTCAGCCTTTGTTTGGAAAATCTTTTTCAGGTCTTCATGAACGCCTATGGATAATTCCGTGAAATCCGAGCCCGCATATTCCAATGCAGGCTGAGCCATAGCGCGCAATACCCGATCCGGAATATTGGTCGGCCCCGGCGTCATTAAAAAATTCCATCCAGCACGAAATGTCATGTGCCACGTCTCCTTTAAATTCAAATGTATTTAAGCATTAAGCTCATTTAATACGGCTTTACCAAAGCTATCTGTAGAGCCTGTTCCTTTTAAATCGGGGGTAAGATTCGCCGGGTTAGACAATGCACTATCTACCGATTTAATAAACAACTCAGATGCTTCCGCAAGCGCATTACTGCCATTTTTCTGGGCTAACCAGCCCATTAACATTGCAGCCGAGATCATTAAGGCTGATGGGTTTGCAATCCCTTGCCCTGCAATATCTGGTGCTGATCCGTGGGCGGCTTGCGCGATTGCCCGGTCCACACCTGCGTTAATGGACCCCCCAAGGCCTAACCCACCCGACAGTTCAGCCGCTTCATCTGATAAAATATCGCCAAACATATTGGTAGCAACAATCACATCAAAGGTTTCAGGTTTGCGGATCAACAATGCGGCCATGGCATCTACAATCTCTTCTTCAACTTCAACATCTGGGTAATCAGCAGCCACTTGTTGAGCGACAGAAAGGAAAAGGCCATCCGTGATTTTAAGCACGTTCGCCTTATGAACAATGGTCACTTTTTTGCGCCGAGTGCGGGCTAACTCAAATGCAGATACGGCAATCCGCCGCGATCCTTCACGGGTAATTTTACGCATGCTCATGGCTAAATCTTCGGTTGGCATAAACTCACCCGTTCCCGCAAACATGGTTCGGTCTGCATAAAACCCTTCGGTGTTTTCACGAACAATTACCAAGTCCATTTCTTTTGCCATAGAATCAACACCCGGCCGAGTTTTGGCTGGGCGAATGTTGGCATACAAATCCATCGACATTCGTAGGGCGGCAGAAATATTGATACCGCCCTGTTCTTTTGGTGGATATTTAAACGTACCAGTAGGCCCTAATATAACACCATCGGCGGCTTGAGCACTTTTTAGCACATGATCCGGAAGCGTTGTCCCTTCGGCTTCCAATGCATCGATGCCAATTGATTTTTCTTCGAACTCAAAACCTAAATCAAACTTTTTGTTTAACGTGACTAAGGCTTTTTTGGTTGGAGCCATAATTTCTGGACCAATGTCATCGCCCGGTAAAATTAAAATTTTCATGATTTTCCTGATTGGGTTTATCGTTCAAAATTTACTTAATTAAATACTTTGAATTCAGTTGTGTCATCACGCTCAATTTGACCAACTAAGTCAACTTCCCATGACAAATATTGTTCCATAGCTTGTTCAATGTCTTTGTCATCATCATCGAACTCATACGGTTTGTACCATAGATCAACGGGACCATCTGCCATATGCGAGAAGCCAAACTCCAAAGGTTTACCTTCGTCAATCCAAGATTGAGTCCCGCCTTCTAACACTTTCACATTCCGCCCTGACTTAAGAGCATCTGCCAATACCATTTCAGCAAAGCTGCCATCGGCAGACGTTAACACTAACAAGGTAACATCTGGAATTTTAGATAAATTTTCAGGCATGTTCGAACGCACAGCAAACCACGAACCCGGGATGTGTCCTTCATCCCGGTATTGCAAACTGGTCGCCATATCGACAACTATACAGTTCCCATCATCCAACGCTTTCGCCAGTTCATTCACAGAGAGTGACGGAGTGGAAAGATTGAGCGATATCGGTGCAGGCTTTTCTGGCGCACTGAACGAAGCACTCGCATCCGGCATTATATGCACATCGTGCCAACCCATTTGGACTAGCCATGATGCTGACATAGTAGCGCGAACGCCGTCGTTATCTATAAGCACCAACCGCGCCCGACGTACGCCCACATACTTATCCGTAGCCTGAACCAATTGTCCGCCTGGTGCTGATTTTGCCCCCGGCCAATGGGCCATATTAAATTCACTTGGGTCGCGGACATCTAAATAAAAGGTCGTCCGCGATGTATCTTTTTTCCAACCTAAAACTGTTTGTTCATCAACAGACTTAATGCCAAATCGATCTCGCACAGCCCGAGCACGGTTTAATGCAATGACATGAGCACCGGGCGAGACATCGCTATAGCTTCGGGTTTGTCCACGCTCTAACTTCAAGCCCGCCAAATGCCAGCCCATCGTTCCGTTCTCTAGCGCCATAACCGGGTTTGGAATGCCTGCATTAATCAACGATTGCGCTCCAATAATACTGCGCGTTCGCCCGGCACAATTGACCACGACTTTGGTTTTTGGGTCAGGTGCCATATCAAGAATACGATAGACTAATTCAGCCCCCGGCACATCAATGCCACCCGGAATATTCATGGCGTGGTATTCTGTATAGGGACGGCTATCCAAAAGAATAAAATCTTCGCCGTCCGCTTTCATGCGTTGAATATCATGGGCTTGAACGTGTGGTGTTTTATATGTGGTCTCGATAAATTCGCCGAATGCTTTACTGGGCACATTTACGCCTGAAAACAATTCATGCCCCGCAGCTTTCCAGCCTTCAATCCCGCCTTCTAAAATCGATATATCTGAATACCCAAGGCTTGTTAGCCGCGACGCACCAAGTGCTATCATGTCACCATCTGTCGCACTGGCGCACAAAACTAGTTTAACGGATTTGAGCGGAACAAGGCCTTCAATAAAAATTTCAAGCCGACTTAAGGGACTACTAATTGCGAACAACAAATGACTTTCAGAAAACGTTCCTCCTTCGCGCAAATCGATCAGCGCCAATTCATCCGGCCCAGTGATTAGGTTGCGAAGCTCAGCAGGCATCATACGAGATACACTCATTTATAGAGCCTTAATGTTTTGCGAAGCGGGGAAAGTTTTATACCTTCCTTCTTCTTGATTATACATAACTCTTTTGTGCAACTGCTCTAACGCCAAACCATACATATGCAAATGCACCGTTTTCTCGTCGCCTTCAACATGGATGGAATGAATATCATCAGGCAAAAAGGAAACTCCAGTGCCGTGCTGAACCGCTTCTTCACCAAATTGATTTAACTTCCCTTGGCCTTCAACAGATTTGTCGTCGGTTCGTTCGTAAAACCGGTTCAGCTCATCACCTGATACCCCTGCAATCACAGCCCACGTTGTGTGGTTATGGGGCCGCACACCTTTTCCCAGCATTCCAACAGACGCATACAGCGCAAAACGAAGATGATGATCATCATCTTCGCTCAAGCGATAGATAACGCCATTGCCATCGGCATTGGAAACAATAGGGGAATCAGAGAGGGGGAATAATTCTTTCTTTTTTGCCAGTTCGATCAATACCGTTTTAACCGCTTCCACGCCTTCACGTGTCACGCCTTTGGCAGCTTCAATGTCGCAAACTTTAGCAACTGTTTTTCTGACTTCTCCATCTCTTTGCTGGCAAATATCCATAAGTTATCGCCTCTCTATATGACCTTAATGTTTCGAAGTTTGTCGATTTTCTTTGAATCATAACCCAATTGACTAAGCAGGTCATTTGTATCTGCACCTAACTGAGGTGCCGGGTTTGACGGCGCTTCAGCCCCACCACTGATAACAGGAGACCGCAATGTTTTGTAAGCTCCGTACCCCGGCAAATCAATTTCCTGAATGCGATTGTTTTCGGTCACGAACGGGTTTTCAAGTGCTTCCGATACACTGTTCAAAGGCGATGCCGGAACAACGCCTGCAAACAGCGTCATCCATTCGGCTGTGGTCTTGTGTGACAATTCCCCATCCAGCATTTCCTGAATAAGAGCGCGATTTTCAGCTCGTTCCTTGAACGTTAAGAACCGGGCATCTTTGGCCCAATCGTCTTTTCCCAATGCTACACACAAAGCGGGCCAAAATTTTTCTTTATTACACATTAAATAAATCCAACCATCGGCAGATTTATAGAGTTGGCACGGCGTCAAAACCGGGTGGGCAGAACGTTCCATGCGTTGTTGTTCATGGCCTTCGTTCAGATACCAAATAGCCGGATACGCTAAATTCGACATGGCAATATCGAACAAGCTAACGTCCATATCGCGGCCAATATCCGTTACCCGCGCTCCAGTCACACCGGCCAGTACTGCATAAGCCAATGCAAGCCCGGTCATTTGATCAACAACCGACAAGCCCATTCGCGTTGGCGGGCCGCCCGGCTCTCCGGTTAATGAAAAATACCCCGCTTCCGCTTGCATTAAGTAATCGAACCCCGGCCACGCTGCGCGTTCACCTGTCCTGCCATATGCGGACAAATGAGCGCAGACAATTTTTGGGTTAAATTCTTTTAAGACCTCATACGTTAAGCCTAATTTATCAGGCACATCGCCACGCAAGTTAGATGCTACCGCATCGGCGGACTTCACCAAATCATGAAATACCACCATCCCTTCAGGCTGGCTTAAATCCAACGACAGGCTTTTTTTGTTCCTATTGTAAGCATGAAAAAATTCGGAATCATCAGGCGTAAAAAAAAAAGGGCCCACATCACGGGCAAAATCACCGCCCGAATTGGGGTTTTCAATCTTAATAATTTCAGCGCCTTGATCGGCCAGAAACATTGTGCCGAACGGACCCGCGCCATATTGTTCAACCGCTAAAACGCGGACACCTTCTAAGGGGAGAGACATAAATGTTCCTATACAGGGTTTCGTTCAATCAACTGCTTGGATATGACAATACGTTGAAGTTCGTTGGTTCCTTCGCCTATGGCAAGTAAGGGGGCATCACGGTAATAACGCTCAATGTTAAATTCTTTTGAATATCCATAAGCACCGTGAATACGAAGAGCTTCTTCGGCGTTTTTCATGGCGCTTTCCGTTGCAAATAATTTAGCCATACCCGCTTCCATATCGCAACGTTGACCCGTATCGTAAGCTTGAGCCGCTTTTTCCAATAACAATTTAGATGCTTCTACCCGCGTCGCCATTTCAGCTAATTTGATTTGAATAGATTGATGCTCACAGATCGGTTTACCAAAGGTTTTTCGGATTTGTGAATAGGATACGCTTTCTTCTAAGGCTGCGCGCGCCAAGCCAACGCCGCGCGCCGCCACATTAATGCGCCCCAATTCCATCCCAGATAACACCTGTTGCAATCCGCGCCCTTCATTCGGGCCAATCAATCGATTTGCAGGTACCCGAACATCTTCAAAGCTCAGCCCTGCTGTATCAATGCCTCGGTAGCCAAGTTTTTTAAGCTTTCGGCCTTCATAACCATGTGCTTTATCAACCAAAATCAAGCTCATACCTTTATGGGGTGGGTCAGTATTTGGGTCGGTTTTAACAAGAACCGCCAACATGTCACCTTCAAGCGAATTGGTGATCCACATTTTTTCTCCGTTGATCACATAATCATCTCCATCGCGAACAGCACGTGTGCGAACGGCTTGTAAATCAGTGCCGCAATCAGGTTCCGTTAAGGCGACACCACCGCGCAATTCGCCAGATGCAAATTTAGGCAAAAACTCCGCTTTCATTTCATCGGAGCCAAATTTTTGAACAGCTGTCGCCATCATCAAATGCGAATTATAAATCCCTGGAACTGAGATTGAGACAGCAGACATGCGCTCAACAATTTTTGTATAGACACTGGCCGACAACCCAAGCCCGCCATATTCAGGCGCAATCGTTGATCCAAACAGCCCCATTTCAGCCATTTTATCGGCCATATCGCGGGGGTAAATGTCTTCGGCTTCCCATTCGCGAACATAAGGGACAACATCACGCTCTAAAAACTGATCAACAGAATTAAGCAGAAGTGTTACTTCTTCGTTGGAAGTCATGTTTCCAGGGTAAGGTGCGTCATTCATATCTAGTAATCCGCCTTATCATCTACTGCGTGCCCACGCTTTGGGATCAACATGGTCCGCTCGAACGAAATCACCTCAACCCCCTTTTGATTTTTACCGATGGTTTTAATGCTGACAATCCCTTGCGTAGGGCGCGATTTGCTTTCACGAATGCCTAGAACTTCACTTTCTGCATACAACGTATCACCATTAAATACTGGGGCCGGCATTCGGACCGTATCCCAGCCCAGATTCGCGATGGTTTTCTGGCTAACGTCTGAAACGCTCATGCCCGCAACTATCGAAAGTGTTAGGCATGAATTGACCAATGGCTTAGCGAACTCACTTTTGGCCGCGTATTCCACATCAAAATGAAGTGGGTGCTGGTTCATGGTCAATAATGTAAACCAAGAATTATCAGTCTCAGAGATTGTACGGCCGGGGCGGTGTTCGTACACATCACCAACTTTAAAATCTTCAAGATACCGTCCGTAAGACTCGCGATACCGGTTAAGACCAACTTCTTTTGCTATTGCGACCATTTGCAAGACTTCCTATAATTATATTTCTGCTGGTTTCATATAAGCATATCTATTAAACCTGTAAAAGAAGACATTCGGATAAAGTGTTGTGATTTGCGCGAATACCCAAAGGCTTAATCGATCCACTCAGAATCATCGCCATCCAAGGTTGGGGTAGGCCTTAACCAATTCGGTTGCTTTTCAGACATTTGAAGGACGGGGCTAACATGGTGGAGCATCTCACTCTCTGGGTTTGATTCAACGCGCAACGCATCAAGTTATTGGTCCGATAAACTTAAATCTGGAGCGAGATAATCCGTCTTTCCATGACGCTGGATCAACATGCCAGATTGGCAAAGTGAGACTTGAACATAATAACTCCCTCCTTCTTGGCCCCTGGCACGCTAGTGCAATCAGCACCACATAAGCAACCAAATAATCAGTCACATAATCGCAAGCCAATGCGGAAAGCAAGCCGGGGCGGTTAAGATGTCCGAAATTAC
>JAPKAX010000017.1 GCA_028825025.1 Rhodospirillales bacterium
TAGCCATTTGCTTAGCCATTTGCTTAGCCATTTGCTTAGCCATTTGCTTAGCCATCTATTCCGTAGGATTTGTCCGAAGCATGAGGTAAAAGTCCTGCGTTCAAACAATCCCATAACGATTGTTCTAACTTTGCTCCTATTTTAACAACCCCTGCGACACCTTGTGTCACGTGCTACCTGGATTTATTTGCAAAAACAAGACGGTCATCGGCATCAAAAAGAAAGGTTACTTCGGAAACTTCGTCAATTGCCAAAGATAGTAAATCAAGCTCGTTTTGGCTTTCTAGTAAATCCTTTTCTCTCTACTTTTTTGCACTTACATAATTTATGATCACTATTTGAGTGCAGTCTGAAATTTTATATTCGTTTATTAGAAAAAAAGTTCCATTTGGGCGTTCTAAATCAAATGGGCCTTGCGGGTTACGATGCCGTTCAAGGTGCTCTTCAATCCATTCTTGTTCCTGGCCCTTTGGCACCAACAATTTCTTCATTTCTGACCAATTCCTGCAAGTGATTTTCATACGTATCACCCCGATTTATGAAATCAATAGCAGTACGGTTCAGTTCACATTAGACTTTATTGATGTACACGTAGCAGTCATTAGAATTGTAAAATGCATAAGCATCAGGCAAAAGTTCAAATAGCGCATAAACACCGTTTAGCTCTGTTATAGAATTGGATGCAATCGGTGCTGAGGGTTGAGAGTTTGGATTCGAGTTATTGAGTAGCATCTCAACAAGCTCAGCTTTTGATTTATTCAAAGGCTGCTTCCATGCATCTAAATAACCTTCAGGCATTTCAGCATTCATGCTATCAAATGCCCAACTGCGTTATTTATCTATTCTAGATATATATTTCAAGTTTTGTAAAAACCTTCTTGAAATTTAAGCAATCGAATTACTAAGTAAAAATATAAATCAAATTGACCAATTTTATATGTAATCGTTTTTATCGTTATTTTAAGAACTACAATGCTAAACATTGATTTCGTAATTTAAAGACTAAGGATAGATCGATGGGTGTGGTTCGCCGTGCAGCTGTAGCTGGGCAATTCTATCAAAATGATGCGGTTAATCTTCGCTCAACAATTGAAGCCTATTTGGCCGATGTATCAACCGGGTTTAGCGGCATCCCCAAAGCCCTGATTGCCCCGCATGCCGGATTTGTCTATTCCGGTCCAATTGCTGCAAGCGCATACGCAACGCTTCAACCGATTCGCGATAAAATAAATCGTGTTGTTTTACTTGGGCCGTGTCATCGGGTTGCGGTTCAAGGTTTGGCACTGAGTGAAGCGGACGCCTTCGAGACTCCCCTTGGCGAAATCCAAACTGATATAGATGCGATATCCCAAATTATTGACTTACCCCAAGTTCAAGTTTTTGAAGCGACCCACACGCGTGAGCATAGTTTGGAAGTTCACCTGCCGTTTCTGCAAGTCATGTTGGATGATTTTAAACTTGTGCCTTTGGTGGTTGGTCAATCAACGCCTGAGGATGTGGCTGAAGTCCTGGACATATTATGGGGAGATGAAGAAACTCTTGTCGTCATCAGTTCAGACTTAAGCCATTATTTGGAGTATCAAAATGCCTGCGATTTAGATCATAAAACCTGCCAAGCAATTGAAAATAAAGACTTATTATCGATCGACAAAAACGGTGCATGTGGACGTTATCCAATCGGCGGACTTTTGAAAATTGCTAAATACCGCGGCATGTCAGTCACGACACTGGATGTACGTAATTCTGGTGATACAGCAGGACCAAAGGACCGCGTGGTTGGTTATGGCTCATGGGTTTTCACAGAGCCAGAGAAAGTAAATGCTGAACCTGACGTTGTGATTGCAGAACCGGTAGAAGCAAACGCTGAACCTGAATTGGTCCCTGCAGAGCCAGATACTGCTAGCCATGACGCACAGCGCCAGGCTCCACCAATACGAAGAGCGAAAATCACTCTTAAGCCGCTCACAAAACCAACACCACCCGCACCAAGATCAACAGCTTCAATAAAACTAACAGCAGCACCTAAACCGGCTGTACAAGTCATAGCAGAAACTCTTACCACAAACGTAGATGCGCCAAAATCTCCCTCTTTTGATGAAGCCACATTCGAAGAAGCAACACGCCAGCTTTTAGCAGAACACGGAGCTAATCTTACCCTTCTAGCAGCTCTTTCTATTGATCATGGGCTAACAAACAATAAAGCCTTTACAATAACGCCTGAAGATCACCCCGAAATCTTACGTGAAAACGGGGCCTGTTTTGTTACTTTAAAGAAAAATGGCGAATTACGGGGGTGTATTGGAACCCCCAAGGCCTATAGGTCCCTGGTGGACGATATTGTTAAAAACGCGTATCAAGCTGCATTTGCTGACCCACGTTTTCCCAAATTGACATCAGAAGAGCGCAATGAGGTTGGGATTTCGCTATCCATCTTGAGCCCACAAAACAAAATGACATTTAAGGATGAGGACGAGCTGATGGCTCAACTGCGCCCTGGAACGGATGGTTTGATTATCGAAGATGGCAATATGCGAGCTTTGTTCCTGCCATCCGTCTGGGGCCAATTACCCAACCACAATGCATTTTTGAATCGTTTAAAAACAAAAGCAGGAATGCCCCCTAACTATTGGTCAAATAACATGCGAGCTTGGCGATTTATTGCAGCAGAAACATCTTAATTTAAAGCTTAACATACACTAAATATATTGACATTTTGTACCCTACGATGATGATCACGCTGAATTGAGTTATGTATATACAATCGTTTTAAGGAGTTCATCTTTTGTTGAATATTGGTCTTGGTTTCGTCAAACAGGTTTCTGATATTGCCAAACGCGCTGGCACTGAAATCATGAAAGTTTACGGAACAGAGTTTAGCGTTGAAACCAAAGACGATAATTCGCAGGTAACAGAAGCAGATTTATTGGCTGAAGCGTTGATTTTACGTTCCATTCGCGAAGGCTTAACCGACCGCTACCCCATCGTCAGTGAAGAAGCGGCATCAGACGGCATTATCCCAGACGTTACCGGAACTGCATTTTGGCTGATTGATCCTTTGGACGGAACCAAAGAGTTCATCAACCGCAACGGTGAATTTACCGTCAACATTGCCTTAATAGAAAACAGCAAACCAGTTTTAGGCGTCGTCCACGTTCCGACCACAGGTGCAACGTATACAGGCAGCGCTGCGGGCTCGTTTCTGGAGCGCAAAGGTGAAGCCGCGTCAAAAATCGAATGTAACACCTACAGTGGTAATCCAATTACCGCAATGGTTAGCCGGTCGCATCGATCGGCTGAAGTTGATGAGTATTTAAAGGGTTTTAACATCGGCAACAAAATCAGCGCAGGAAGTTCCCTTAAATTTTGTTTGCTAGCAGATGGAAGCGGCGATTTATATCCCCGGTTTGGGCGAACAATGGAATGGGATACAGCTGCAGGCCATGCCGTTCTTCGGTTTGCCGGCGGAAGCGTCAAGACCGTTGATGGGGTCGATCTGGGATACGGCAAACCCGGACATGAAAACGCCCACTTCATTGCAGCTGGCCCCGGCATTGTAAGCATCTCGTGACAGTGCTGCCATCCTCAACAGATAAGCGCGTAATCAAACCAAACACCAACAGCATTGATGCCGCAGCCACGGCTTTATCTGCTGGTGACTTGGTCGCTTTCCCAACTGAAACCGTTTACGGTTTGGGTGCCGATGCAACAAATAATACAGCCGTAGCGTCTATTTATTCAGCAAAAGGACGGCCGACATTTAACCCACTTATTGTCCACGTTGCATCGATAGAAGCGGCGGCGGAACATGTTAAAATTGATGCGCGTGCCCTAAATATATGTAATCTTTTTTGCCCTGGTGCACTCACTCTTGTATTGCCTAAACGCAGCAACAGCCCCTTATCCTTTCTTGTCAGTGCGGGCTTAGATAGCGTCGCTATTCGCATACCAGCACACCCCATTGCAAAAGCTTTATTAATGGCCTGCACCCTTCCCATTGCAGCACCCAGTGCAAATACATCTGGAGCCGTCAGCCCAACAACGGCTCCACATGTGCAAAGCAGCTGGCCGGACCCAACGTTAGTCGGGCCCACATTAATCATTGATGGTGGTAGTTGTGTTATCGGGCTTGAATCGACAGTTCTTGATTTGACCACCCCAACCGCAACGCTTTTGCGACCAGGTGGTGTTTCAAGAGAAGACATCGAAGCGGCTATAGGCCCCATCGATATTGCGACCAACGATGATACAGCCCCCAAATCACCCGGCATGTTATCGAGGCACTATGCCCCCAACACACCCGTTCGGTTGAATGCGACGACTGCTTATGAAAACGAGATTTTTTTAGGATTCGGCCCAGATGGCCCTGAAAGCTCCTATAGCTTAAGCCCTTCAGGAGATTTATCGGAAGCCGCGGCCAACTTGTTTGCGACCTTACGTCACTTAGACGAACTTAAAGCCCTAACAATTGCCGTTGCCCCAATCCCACATACGGGCCTTGGGTTGGCTATAAACGATCGCCTGACAAGGGCGGCTAGGCCTAAAAAATAGGTAGGGTAATACGAACAGCGGTGACTTCACCAAATGTGCTTTCAATCCCCACCTGACCAACCGTCATTTCAGTGAACGACTTCACGAGCGCGAGCCCTAAACCTGTGCCTACTTGAGCAAATTGGTGGGCGTTAGTTGCCTGCATAAAAGGTTTAAACATATCGTCCATCAGCTCGTTTGGGATTCCGGTACCTGTATCGCACAAAACCACCTCGACAAACCCTCACCAAGATCACCAGCTGTAATATAAACACTTCCACCCGAATTCGTAAACTTCTCAGCATTTGAAATTAAATTGAGCAAAACCTGTTTGGCGCAAACTTCATCGGCATGAGCATCAGATAATAATGAAGAAATAGTTGTTTTCAGTGAAATGTCCCCAGCGTGTGAGCGTTCCTGCATCATCCGAAGACAGCTTTCAATACACTGTTCAATACTTACCGCTTCAAGATCCACATCCATTGCTCCGGCTTTAATTTTCAAGACATTCAAAATATCATTAATAACTTGCAACAAATGTCGACCTTAAAAATTAAGATCTGTCGCGTAGGTACGATAATGGGTTTATTCCCTATTGGGGGAGCCAAGGCAACAGCGATGGCCCGCAAAGGCAGTTTGGTTGGGCTTTTGACTTTTGCCTTTATGTTGGGATTTGGCACCACGGTTGCAGAACCTGCGTTAATTGTGATTGCAGTTGAAGCGGCTGGTATTGCCGGGCAAGCAGGTACCATTGAAAACACAGAAGAAGCAGAAGCGTCATACGCCTTAGGTTTACGAATGACGGTTGCCGTTTCGGTTGGGGCGGCGTTGGTTGTTGGTGTTTTCGAATTTTAGTTGGCTGGCCTATTTATTATTTTATTATCGGTGGTTACATTTTGGTGGTTATTGTCACCCTATTTCGAAAGCCGGGAAGAAACTTTAATCAATGAGATCGAGGTATCGTTATGAGCTAAAAATCCACACTCTTGTATCAGACGTTATAACGGCTGAAATCATCACCATTGACGCTTCCGCCACCGTTCACGATGCGACAGAATTAATATGTACTAACCATTGCAGTTCTATTGTTGTCAATTGACGCAACAATGCGGATGAATTTGGCGTCGTAGTGGTGTCTGATATTGCCAGCAAGGTTTTGGCGAAAAGCCTATCGCCAAAACGAGTCAAAATATACGGAATCATGTCAAAATCCATGATCTCTTTAGCAGCCAAAATAAACATCGTATATGCGCAATCCGCCTTTTATCCTGATTCGGCCTAAGCCGCGCCTTGGTTGTCGACCATGGCCGCAACCCTCTAGGCATCGTCGCCATGCGCAGTATGGTATTGAGAAATCTTAGTGATATTGAGGCAGAATAAATATCAGCTGTTATTTGATGCGGTTTAAAATAAACCGTTATCCATTGCAGAAGTCGCACAGCGTTATATATCTGCTGGTAAATGCGCTGACATTACTTACATTATCCACAATTTGATAATCACAGAATAACCGACTTCGCTTTGAAGTCTTTGCATATTAACTTGAATAGGAATACAAAATGGACGTCGCAGGTAAAAAAGCTATTATTTTTGGTGGCACTTCGGGCATCGGCCTTGCCGCTGCAAAACAATTGGCTGCATTAGGCGCTGAAGTTATCGCAATTAGCCGCAACCCAGAAAAAGCGGGCGATTTGCCAGCGGGAATCACCACTAAAAAATGTGACGTTTTGGACCGTGAAGCCATACAAGCTTTATTCAAAGAATGTGCTCCGTTCGATATTTTGATTAGTGCTGCAACGGGTGGTGGACGCGCTGTAGGTCCCTTCCTTGAAATGGATATGGATGGTTTCAAAGGGTCTTTCGACAAGTTGTGGGGCTACGCAAATGTTGTTCGTTATGGCACTGAGCATATGAGCGAAGACGGATCTATTGTTTTGGTTAGTGGTGCTCCTGCTCGTAAAACCAAACCGGGCCAGGTTGCTATTGGTGCAGTTGGTGGCTCTGTTGAAGCTTTGGTTCGCGCTGTTGCACCAGAAATCGCACCGCGCCGCTTGAATGTGGTTGCACCGGGTACCATTGACACCCCAATGGTCGCTGCTGAAGGTTCTGCACGTACAGATCTTTATACCAAAATGACTGCAAACAACGTCATCCCCCGCGCTGGTACCGCTGACGAAGTTGCACAAGGCATTGTGTTCATGGTTCAAAATGATTTTGTTACAGGCACAACCATCGACGTTGATGGCGGTTGGATCCTTTCTTAAAGACGGAAAACTAAAATGACGAATACGGATGCGGGACTTCAAGCCATTTGCGAAGTGTTGGGCGATAACGGCTATATCGATAGCAGCCCAGACATCGACGCCTATCAAGTCGAATGGCGTGGATTGTGGACAGGTCACTGTGATCTCGTCGTAAAACCCACAACAGTTGAACAGGTATCGCATGTTGTCCGTATTTGCCACGAACACAACATCCCCGTGGTTCCACATGGTGGAAACACGGGGCTTGTGGGCGCGGGTGTGCCCCATGGCGGGATTGTAATATCCACCGAACGCCTAAATAAAATCCGTGAAATTGACCCAATCAACGGCACGATCAGTTGTGATTCGGGCGTTATTTTAGCCGACATCCAAAAAGCCGCTGACGACGTTGATCGTCTGTTCCCGCTCAGTTTAGCTGCAGAAGGTAGCTGCCGAATTGGCGGTAATTTGTCGACCAATGCGGGTGGTGTACAAGTCTTGCGATACGGCAACACCCGCGATTTGGCCTTGGGTCTTGAAGTTGTTATGCCCAATGGTCAAATCTGGAACGGTATGCGCGGCCTTCGCAAAGACAACACCGGATACGATCTCAAACATATGTTTATTGGGGCGGAAGGTACGCTGGGTGTCATCACCGGTGCGGTCTTGAAGCTCTATCCAAAACCCAAACAAAAAGAGACGTGTCTCGTTGCTTTTGAGACGGTGGAAAACTGTATCGAATTATTCACCCGCATGAGCTCTTATGCAGGGGATGCATTGACCGCGTTTGAAGCCATAAACGACTTTGCGTTCAGCTTAACGATTGAACATGGCACCAACATGCGCAATCCATTTGATCAAGCTTACGCGTGGTACGCGCTGATGGAATTGACCAGCCCGCGTGATGGTTCTGATTTGCGCGAAGCCCTCGAATCCGTGCTCGAAAAAGCCTTTGATGATAACACGGTTATCGATGGCGTGATTGCGGAAAGTGGTGCCCAGAGCAAAGATTTCTGGCGCATTCGGGAATCCATTCCAGAAGCTCAGGGTCATGTCGGTGCTAGTATTAAAAGCGATGTGTCTGTGCCTATTTCAAGCGTTGCCGAATTTTTCAAAAAAGCCAACACTGCCGTGTCAGCGGTTATCCCCGGCGTCCGTTTCGCTTCGTTTGGGCATATAGGCGATGGAAATTTGCATTACAACCTGACCCAACCGGTTGATATGAACAATGATGACTTTATGGCACTATGGCACGACGCCACGGACCCCATGAACGATATCGTCCACAGCCTAAACGGTAGCTTTTCAGCCGAACACGGCGTGGGACAATTAAAACGCAACGAACTTGAGCGCTACCGCTCGAAAGTCGAAGTGGAGATGATGAAGTCCGTCAAAAAAGCCCTCGACCCCAAAGGCATCATGAACCCTAAAACGCTTTTCAATGAATAATCAGGGCTGTATAGCCCAATAAAAGCGCCGCTTTATCTGCCTCTTTAAAACCAACAGAAATTTCACCACCTTGATCAAATACGGGGCGTTTGATTAGGGCGGGGTGTTCAGTCATTAAATCCGTTGCTCGGATTTCATCAACACCTTCTTTATCGGCGTCTGACAACCCCCGCCACGTGGTGCCGCGTTTGTTCAGTAGAGTTTCCCAGCCCACCGCCTGAACCCAGCCCGCTACCATCGCCCGATCAATGCCATTTTTGCGCACATCATGGAATGTATGTGCCTTATTTTCAGCTGTTAGCCATTTTGTTGCTTTGCGGCAGGTATCGCAGTTTTTTAGACCAAACACTGTTAGCATAAAGATTAGCCCCTTTAATCACTTTTTTGAGTGCATATATGTCTTAGTGTTTGTATCCTTCCTAATACCTTAAACCAACGGATTTTCTTATATGCTTGCGCTTATTTCCCCGGCTAAAAAACTTGATTTCGAATCAGAAACATCGCTGTCTGTCCACAGCCAACCGCAATTCATTGAAAACGCCATCACATTGGCAGCATCAGCGCGAAAATTGAGCCGAACTCAATTGGCTCAATCCATGAAAATCAGTGATAATTTGGCCGATTTGAACTACAAACGTTTTCAATCATTCAAGCCGCCTTTTAATTTAGGCAACGCCAAACAAGCCGCCCTTGTTTTTAATGGCGATACCTATATCGGCTTGCAAGCCCAGATATTCGATGAAAAAGACTTCCTTTTTGCCCAAGATCATTTGCGGATTTTGTCCGGGTTGTATGGCCTTTTGCGCCCGCTAGATTTGATCCAGCCGTACCGATTGGAAATGGGTGCCCATTTCAGCCCGCCAAACGAAAAAGACCTGTATGATTTTTGGGCTGGGCAATTAACCGATGCGATTAATAACGAACTGAGCACTCATAAAGACCAAAGCATCATCAATTTAGCTTCCAACGAATACTTCAAAGCGGTTGATAAAAAGAAACTCAACGGCCATTTGATAACCCCTGCGTTCAAAGAAATTAAAGATGGTGAAACCCGAATGATTGGCATGTTTGCCAAGCAAGCCCGGGGATCCATGGCCAAATATATGATCCAAAACCGGGTTGAAACAGCTGAGGGTTTGAAAAAATTTAATATCAGTGGTTATAAATTCCAAAAAGATCAATCAGATGATAACAACTGGCTATTCACACGCAAACAGCCACCACCCGCTTCTGCGAAAAAATAAATTTTAGGAAATCCAATGAGCACTTACCACGCCCCCATAGCCGATATGCTTTTTGATATGTATGAACTTTCTGGAATGTCTGATATTGCCGAATTACCGGGCTATGAAGAGGTCACACCAGATCTGGTTGAGGCCATTTTGGAAGAAATTGGAAAACTCAGCGAAGAGGTTCTGGCTCCTTTAAATCAAATTGGCGACCAGCAAGGAGCAAAGCTTGAAAACGGCATTGTTATTACCGCAGATGGTTTTAAAGAAGCATATCAACAATTTGTTGAGGGCGGCTGGAACAGCATTATTTTTGAACCAGAATATGGCGGCCAAGGCTTACCATCTCTAATTTCAACCGCCGTTAGCGAAACGGTTCAGGCTGCTAACATGGCGTTTGGTTTATGCCCGATGCTTACTCAAGGCGCTGTTGAGTTACTTACCAAACATGGGTCAGACAGCCTAAAATCAATCTACTTGGAAAAAATGGTTTCCGGCGTTTGGCCTGGCACCATGAATTTAACGGAGCCCAGCGCCGGATCAGATTTGGGCAGCATCTGCACGAAAGCCTTGCCCGATGGCGACCATTACCGTATTTCAGGCACCAAAATATATATTACCTACGGTGAACATGATTTTTCAGACAACATCGTCCACATGGTCCTAGCCCGCTTAGACGGTGCACCCCAAGGTATCAAAGGAATTTCGCTGTTTGTTGCGCCTAAATTTCTTGTTAACGATGACGGCTCTTTAGGTCAGCGAAATGATCTGAAAGCTGTATCTTTGGAACACAAATTGGGCATTCATGCCAGCCCAACAGCCGTCATGTCGTATGGCGATGACGATGGCGCTATTGGCTATTTGGTAGGTGAAGAAAACCGCGGCATTGAATACATGTTTACAATGATGAACAACGAACGCATTGGCGTTGGAATTCAAGGCGTTGGCATTGCTGAGCGTGCATACCAACATGCCCTTGCTTATGCACGTGAGCGGGTGCAAAGCCGAAAACTAGGTTCCACTTCCAAAGAACCCGTAACTATTATCCAGCACTCCGATGTGAAACGCATGCTTTTATCCATGAAATCAATAACCGAAGCATCGCGGGCTTTGGTTTTTTTTGTTGCCGGACAACTTGATCTATCTAAATCACACCCCGATTCAGATGTTCGCGCTAGGGCCTTTTCGATAGTTGATTTACTAACGCCTGTGGTTAAGGCGTGGTGTTCAGATAATGGGATTAAGGTTGCGAACACAGGTGTTCAGGTCCACGGTGGAGCGGGGTTTATTGAAAAATCTGGTGCTTCTCAGCATTTGCGCGATGCCCGAATTACTGCGATTTATGAAGGCACGAATGGTATTCAAGCAAATGATTTAGTTGGCCGTAAAATTGGT
This sequence comes from Rhodospirillales bacterium, assembly GCA_028825025.1. Classification (GTDB taxonomy): domain Bacteria; phylum Pseudomonadota; class Alphaproteobacteria; order Rhodospirillales; family Casp-alpha2; genus JABMNT01. Next base: position 10,844 of record JAPKAX010000017.1, read on the forward strand.
CGCGATGGCGGCAAGGCTATTCAGGCCTTTATTGAACATATAAGCCCTACATTGGATCATCTCGCAAAAGATTCATCCGATGATTTCACGACAATACACACCCAGCTTAGCCGCGCAATTGAAGCCCTCAACAAAGCCAGCACATGGATTGTTAAAACGCACCCATCCCACCCCACACAGGTCGCCGCAGGGGCCGTTCCGTATTTGGAATTGCTTGGCCAGACAACGGGTGGTTGGCTTTTAGCGAACAGTGCCTTGATTTCAAAACGTCGATTGGCTGAAAATTCTGGTGATCCAAAGCACTATAAAGGCAAAATTTTATCAGCACAGTTTTTTGCGGACCATGTTCTGATTGGGACGGAAAGCCTGTCAGAAATCGTCCTTTCCGGCTATCAGTCCGTTGAAGCCATCGATGAAGCCGATTTCTAGCCCTTATCAAAACCTTAAATTTGCATATGAATGCGGGTTATGACTTGATTTTCTGGTTCATTTCCAACACTCTAGCACAAATAATTATAGGTTAATCCAAGGCATGAACGGCTTTACACTATATGTCTTGCGACAGCTATTTGTTGGTATGGTACTCGTCACTATAGGGCTTACCTGTATCATATGGCTGTCGCAATCTTTACGTTTCGTTGAAATGATCGTCAATCAAGGCGTGACAGCAAGCACTTTCATTTATTTGACAATGCTTATGCTGCCAAACTTTTTGACAGTTATTTTGCCGATTGCTTTGTTCTGCGTGACCTTATTCATTTATTCAAAGCTAGTGTCTGATCATGAATTGGTGGTAATGCGCGCAGCTGGGGAAAGCCAGATAGCGCTAGCGAAACCAGCCATAATTCTGGCTTTAATGGTTGTCACCTTAGGTTATGCCCTTAATTTATACTTAGTGCCTAATTCCTATAGGATGTTTCGTGAGCTGCAGTGGGAAATCCGGAACTATTCACACATTTTATTAAAAGAAGGTGCGTTCACTAGTTTTTCTGGGGTCACGGTGTATGTGCGCGAACGATCTAAAGACGGACAATTACTTGGAATTTTAGCTTATGACCAACGGGAATCTGAAAAAATCGAAACATGGATGGCTGCAAAAGGTGCGCTAGTTCAATCCGACGATGGAGCCCGGGTTGTTATGTTTGATGGCAACAGACAGGTCATAGATGCAGAAACGAAACAGCTTTCAATCCTCTATTTCGATCAAGGTGTGCTTGATTTAAAAGAATTAGGAGCTGGTGCGCCCTCATCTAAAGATCGATTTAGGGAAGCGCGGGAACGGAATTTAAGCGAGTTATTCAATATTGCAAATGAACCCAATTTTTCAAAACGCGATATTGGTAAATTCACTATAGAGGCGCATAAACGTCTTACATCCCCCTTAACCGCCCTCGGTTTCACCTTGATCGCGATTTGCTTTCTTGTTTTAGGTAGTTTTAACCGACGATCACAAGTGCGACAAATAACAATAGCCGTCTGTATTGTGCTGGGCCTTTTAGTCTCATCCTTGGGGCTTGAAAATTTAGCCGCCAAAAAAATGCATCTAATCCCACTGCTTTATATGCATGCCCTATTGCCTATTTTAATTTGTATTGCTGCAATCTTAAACCCCTTTTCAATACGGCGCATTTTACCGGACAGAACCATGAAGGCGGCAGAGTAAATGCGTATATCATCCACTTTATCCATCTATATTGGCCGCCAATTTTTGGCCTCATTTGTGGTGCTTTTTATTTTATTTTTACTTCTTATTTTATTATTTGATTCGGTTGAATTGCTGCGTAGATCGGCATCAAAGCCAGAGGTCAGCTTTGCCATGGTTATCGAAATGGCGATATTAAAACTTCCCCATATGGGTCAAAAAACGTTTCCATTTGCCATCTTATTCGGCGGTATGTCAGCATTTTGGCGCTTAACGCGCAGCAACGAACTGGTCATTACCAGAGGGGCTGGCGTGTCAGCTTGGCAATTCATGCTTCCAGTCATTGGCATTGCCTTTATACTTGGCGTCTTACAAATAACCGCACTGAGTCCCTTAGCTTCAGCCACATTAACCCGCTATGAATTGCTTGAAGCCCGGCATTTGAAGGGCAATGATAATTTATTGGCTCTGTCCGGTAATGGGTTATGGTTACGCCAATCAAACAAAAAAGGGCAATCTGTTGTTCATGCCAATAGCGTCCATCAAAATGACAAAAGCGTTCTATTAAATAACGTTGTCGTTTTTATGTATTCTGGAGCCGACACTTTCAGTGGCAGAATTAATTCTGAAGAGGCCCGGCTTGAAGACGGGTTTTGGCATATGAAAAAAGCGTGGATTTACAAACCGGAAACGGCACCTGTATTTGAAGAAGAAACATGGCTGGCTACGGATCTAACTTTAAATAAAATTCAAGATAGCTTTGCACCACCTGAAACCATGTCCTTTTGGGATTTACCAGGCTTTATAAGTCAGCTTGAAGAGTCTGGATTTTCTGCTATCCGGCACCGTTTACACTGGCACACCCTTTTAGCAGCACCCTTTTTAATGTGTGCAATGGTCTTAATTGCAGCAACCTTTACACTTCGTCAATCAAGACGAGAGGCAACAACATTTGTGATTTCCGGGGGTGTTTTAACAGGCTTCCTGCTTTATTTCTTTTCTGATGTTGTTTTTGCCCTTGGATTATCCGATAGCATACCCGTAGTCTTGGCTGCGTGGACCCCGTCTGGGGTTGCGACGTTACTGGGTTTGGCTACGCTGCTCCATTTAGAGGACGGATAAATATGTTAGCAAGCAAACTATACTCGTTGTTATCAGCGGTCCTCATTTCGGCTGCTTCATTTGCTTTGCCTTTATCCGCAGACGCAGCATCGTCACCAACAACAGAAGATCTATCAAAAGCACGCCCCTTAGGTATCCTGATATCCCCATTCGCGGCAAACACTATAACAAACATCCCTGATGTCTATTCGACATCACCAATACAGCCGACGGACGCACAAGCGGTCACGACACCAAATCAAGCTCCGCCGCCTCTCGGCTTATTAATCACACCTTTGCCAACTCCAAGCATCCCTCAAACAGCTCCGATTTCTAATCCGAAACAAGCCCGTCCAATATCAATTAAATCAACAACTGCACCGCTTGTTTATCTAGGCTCAAATGCATCCTCAGACCGGCCTTTGGGCCTGTTAATGAATACGAACACTTTCACTCCTATTGCACAACCTTCACCAAATGCAGCGCAACAAAACGCCCCTCAAGCTCGTGTAATTCCTAAGCAACCAATCTCAGCTCATAAATGGAATCAACAAGGGAAAACGAATGATCGTCCCCTTGGAACTCTTTTGATCCCAGGCAGCTATAAACCTGTCCAGAATCAAGCAACACCCGCAGTAAAGAGCACTCATTCAGTCGCTTTCAATAGCCCTGTTCCTGTGTCCCAACCCTCAACGGACAAGCCACCCGTTGATTTTAGCGCTGATGAAATGAGCTTTGATCGTGAAAGCGGTGTTGTCTCAGCCCAAGGTAACGTTGAAATACGTTATAAAGAACGTCGACTAAAAGCAGATATTATTTCCTATAATCGCGATACAAATGTCGTTTCTGCTGAAGGAAATGTTGTTATTCTTGAACCCACAAGTGAGACAATTTACGGTGACAAAATTGAAATCACCGGAGATTTGCGTGATGGGTTTATCTTAAATATCGGTGTCATTTTACAAGATAATGCGCGCATAGCTGGATCATCGGCATCACGAACAAATGCCAGTCTAACAGAAATCAAAAATGCTGTTTATTCACCATGTGACCTTTGCAAAGACGAACCCAACAAACCACCTGTATGGCAAATTAAGGCTGTCAAAGTTACCCATAATAAGGCGACACAAACCATAGAATACCGCGATGCATGGATTGAATTTTTTGGTTATCCCGTATTTTACACCCCCTATTTCAAACACCCAGGACCCTCAGTTGAGCGCAAATCTGGTTTTTTATTTCCAACTTTGGGGAACTCATCTGACCTTGGTACTACACTCCAGACACCTTATTTTTTAAACCTAGGTCCGAATGAAGACGCTACTATCACTCCCATTGTGATGACACAAGAAGCACCGGTTTTAAGCGCAGAATATCGTAAACGTGTTCAAAAAGGCGGAGTTAATGTCAGCGCAAGCCTAACAAGCAATTCTGATGAAACCAACGGGCTTGGGACGGAAAAAGGTCGCTATGGGGTGCGGGGTCATATTGAAAGTAAAGGCCGCTTCGATATAAACCAAGCATGGCGTTGGGGGTTTGATGGTAACTGGACCACAGATGATACTTATATGCGCAGATATGGATTTAGTAGTCCCTCTTCGTTGGAAAGTCAGCTATTTGCAGAATCTTTTAAAAGCCGAAGCTACTTTTCTGCCAAAATAAATACATTTCAAAGCCTTCAAGATGGCGTTGCTTCGGGAGGGATACCTTTGGTACTTCCTCTTGTTGATTTTAACTATGTAGGTAAAAAAGACCGCATTGGTGGCTCCACTAACTTCGATTTCAATCTGCTAGCCCTAACCCGGGACGATGGCACAGATACCCGTCGCCTATCGGCCCGCTCCGTGTGGCAAAGACCACTGGTTGGTGCGTTAGGTGATATTTATAATATCTCATTTGGATTAAACACCGATCTGTATCACGTTAACGGCCTCAGCCGTGGCGGGGATAATTCAAATTACACAGGGTTCAGTTATCGTGTAACACCTGAAGCTGCTTTCGAATGGCGCATGCCTTTTGCTAAATCAGATGGCAACATCAGCCATGTGATTGAACCCATAGCATCGTTCATGTGGAGCCCGTATGGTGGGAACTCGGATAAGATACCGAACGAAGATAGTATTGAGTTGGAGTTTGATGATACTAACTTGTTCAGAACAAACCGGTTTTCAGGCCTTGATCGCGTTGAAGGTGGCCCGCGTCTCATTTATGGTCTTAAGTGGGGTGCATTTAAGGAGAACGGTGGCAAATCAAGTGTATTCATAGGACAATCTTGGCGTCCGAAAAAGGATGATACCTATGCCACTGGATCAGGACTTGAAGATAATTTTTCTGATATCGTTGCCCGCATGGAAATATCACCTGGTAAACATTTAAAAGCCACCTACCGCACCCGTATTGATGCAAATAACTTATCACCCAAGCGTAACGAAATCGGTTTAAGTGCTGGAATTCCAGTATTTAGTGTTTCTGGCAATTACATATATATGGAAAGCCAGACGGATAGTGAATTTTCAGGGCGTGAAGAATTAGATTTAACAGCAACATCGCGACTTAACCACGATTGGCGAAGTGGTTTTAACGCGACACGTGATATGGATGCCAGCGAAATGCGCACGGCAGGTATGTATTTAACATATGAAGATGAATGTGTTGTCTTTACAACAAGACTAAACCGAACATTCTTTGAAGATCGTGATTTGGAACCAACGGATAGCTTTACCTTTAATCTAGTTCTAAAAACGCTTGGTGAAGTCCATACTGGCGGGAACTTAAGCAACTAGCCCTTAATTATTAGAAAAAGATAAAAAATGTATCCGACACATAAAATTTACAAAACTGTTTTTAAGCGGGCTTTCTGGTTTGTTGGAGCAATTTCTATGCTCGGGGTTTTTGCATTTCCACCATCTAAGGCACACGCTCAGGATGCTTTGCGAATTGCAGCTGTAGTTAATGACGAGATGATTTCTGTTTACGATTTAAAGTCCCGCATTGCTTTGGTTGCGGCTTTTTCAGGCTTTAAAAATACAGCAGAAACCCAACAGCGATTGGCCCCACAGATCTTACAACAGCTAATTTCAGAGCGCATTCGTTTGCAAGAAGCCAAGCAATTAGGTGTTGAAGCAAAAGACAGCGAGATCAATAATGAAAAATCTGCACTTGAATTACAAACAAAGATAAAACCCGGGCAGCTCTTAAAGGCGTTGGAAAATAACGGTATTAACTCAACGACGCTGCTTAACCAATTCAAGGCAAAGATCGTTTGGTCGAAAATGATACGTCGAAAATTTGGTCGAAACGTTCAAATTAGTGATGCTGAGGTCGATGAGGCAATTGATGAGATTAAACGCAACAAAGGAAAACCAGAATATCTGGTTTCTGAAATTTTATTACCAACAGATTCAACCCAAAAATCTTCAGAATCTGAACAATTAGCCCCTCGATTAATTCAACAAATTCTAGATGGAGCTAATTTTGCTGCCATTGCGCGTAATTTTTCACAAAGCTTATCAGCACAAAAAGGTGGAAATCTGGGCTGGAACAGGGTGGGTCAACTGGGTGCTGAACTTGGCTCAGCCATCATAAATTTAAAACCAGGGCAAATCACAAATCCGGTCAGGACTGTTGATGGAATTTACATCTTAAAGCTCAATAAACATCGAGTTTCAGCTGGCCTTGAAGGACCACCACTAGGCCCTCCAACGGTCAGCTTGCTGCAATTCCATTTGCCAATCCCAAGTCAAAGTAGCCAGCTACAGATTTCGAAAATAAAGCATGATTCTCATGCACTTACCAATAACATTAAGGGTTGTAACGCTTTTAAAAAAATCGCAAAAGTGTCAGGGTCTGAGCTTTCAGGAGAGCTAGGTACCTTCCGAATGGACCAAATTTCAGCACAAATGCAAAGATTAATTAAGGACCTTCCTGTTGGAAAGCCCAGTTTAGCCTCAGTTATAAGCGATAGCGTTATTGTTTTAATGGTCTGTAATCGGCAAATTCCTGTGGCTGTTAAAGTGGATTTGATAAAAATTCGACGCCAAATTAAAAATAATTTAACCACAATTCAATTATCCCTAGCCGCGCGTCGATACCAGCGCGATTTGCGCCGGGCAGCGTTCATCGAAATTCGATTGTAAATGTTAGAAAACTACCAATCACATCCACATCCTTTAGCCATAACCATGGGAGAACCAGCGGGTGTCGGCGGTGAAGTTCTTTTAAAAACATGGGCTAATCACAGACACAGCTTACCTCCTTTTTTTGTCATCGATAGCATTGATCGGTTAAGCCAAATAGCAGGCCAAATGGGCCTTGATGTCCCCTTATATAAACAGACATCTCACAATGTGAGCATGCCCGGGTATACCGACCATTTACATGTCGTAGATACTCCCTTAATGCAAACGCCCGTTCCGGGACAACTTAACCTTGAAAATGCGACTTCTGTTGTCAACTCGATCACCAAGGCCGTCGAAATGACAATGAGCGGATTAGCAGCTGGTGTCGTGACCAATCCGATCCATAAAAGTGCGCTGTATGAAGCGGGTTTTGCTTACCCCGGTCATACTGAATTTTTAGCATCCCTATCGACGTTAAACCCAACGCCTGTGATGATGCTAGCGTGTGATCAGTTGCGCGTTGTGCCGGTGACCATTCACGTGAGTTTGCAAGACGCACTTAGCTCGTTAACAACGGAAAACATTATCGAACAATCTATGATCACAGCTGAAGCCCTCGTACGAGATTTTGGCATCTCAAATCCACACTTAGCCATCGCCGGATTGAACCCCCACGCAAGTGAAGCGGGGGCTATGGGATGCGAAGAACAAACGATTATTCAGCCAGCCATTGATGCACTAAAAGTGGGTGGGATTCGTGTTTCAGGCCCACACCCCCCCGACACCCTTTTCACAGCACAAGCACGCTCCACTTATGATGCAGCCATTTGCATGTATCACGACCAAGCACTAATCCCCATAAAGACTTTGGATTTCGACGGTGCGGTTAACGTTACCCTTGGATTGCCGTTCATAAGAACATCACCCGATCATGGAACCGCCCTTGATATTGCCGGTACCGGACAAGCCAGCGAACGCAGCTTGGTAGCCGCAATCCGTATGGCTGGCACCCTTGTTACCAACAGATCCGCCGCAAATAGGAACACCACAAACCATGTCTAGCGATAGCCCAGACGGCCTGCCCCCCCTCCGTGATGTGATTAATCGGTTGGGCTTGCGCGCGAAACGATCCTTCGGGCAAAACTTCTTGCTCGATTTGAACTTAACTCAACGCATTGCCGGTGCTGCGGGCGATTTGAGCGGCGTTAATGTGATCGAAATTGGCCCCGGTCCGGGCGGCCTAACCCGTGCGTTGATGCTTCAAGGAGCGTCCCAAATTTATACCATCGAGCGCGATTTCAGATGTATTGATGCGATTAATGAAATCGCCGCCACCTACCCCGGCCGAGTTCATATTATTGAAGCCGATGCAACCAAAATCAATCTAAGTGAAGTATGCGAAGGCCCCCGTAAGATTGTCGCCAACTTGCCCTATAATGTCGCAACGCCGCTGCTCATCAGCTGGCTTAAAAACCTGCCCGATGTTCAAGGCATGACGTTGATGTTTCAAAAGGAAGTGGCGGATCGCTTAACCGCGCAACCAAGGACCAAAGCCTACGGGCGCTTAAGCGTCATGAGCCAATGGCTGTGCCATGTGCGCCAAGAATTTAACGTCGCCAAGGAAGCCTTCACGCCACCACCAAAGGTGACATCTACCGTTGTGACCCTATCGCCAAGGGCCGAGCCTTTAGCGAAAGCGACTTGGGCAAACCTAGAGCAAATAACTGCCAGCGCATTTAATCAACGACGCAAAATGTTGCGGGTCAGCTTAAAAAGTTATAATTTTGACTTCTACGCTTTGGGCCTAAAAGAAACGGCCAGAGCTGAAGAACTCAGCGTTGAAGATTTTTGCAAACTGGCTCGCCAAATTAACACGTAACCATCCCAACCAAAGAACAAAGAAAAATTAGGCGCCAGGTGCGTCCAGCTGATTTCGGGTTTGATCATTGTCACGAGCAACAGCAATCACAACTTCTGGGTTTTGAGCTGCCATAATTCCATCAACACCAGATATGAAAGCACGAAACGCAGCTTCATCATTTGGCCCTGCATTGTCAAAGGTGCGCGCATTGAACTCGGCATACTCAGAGCGCAATAAGGCCTCAGTCGATAAGCAACGCTTCATTTGTTTGGATGATGTGTAAATAGAAACACCTGAGAACAGGATTGACGACAGTAAACCCAACTTGATCGCTTTGGTTGGATCAAACGTATATTGCAGGAAGCTCATGTCATCCATGGGGCCTGGAAAGAAGACGAGGAAAAGAGCGCTGATCACAATGACTGCTAGGCCCGCAGTCAAATTGTTTTTAGCCTGTTTCGCATTTTGCCCATACCAATTGAGATAACGTTGAAATTGGGTTTCGGTATAAGAATTTAAACGGGTAGTGAATTCAGTATCTGATGCCAACATCTTCTGACCTTTAAAACTTTAACGTTTATCTAATAAATTTTACTGGCTAACGCCCAATTCGCGGACAAATTCACCAAGCCCAATCCGGCGATCACGGCGCAAACGCTCGGCTGCCAAAATGGCTTCAACCTGTTTTACGCTTTCATCCAAATCGTGATTAATGATCACATAATCATATTCAGCCCAATGGCTCATTTCTGAAGTCGCTTTCGCCATTCGGCCTTTAACAACCTCTGCTGTGTCTTGTGCTCTAGCATAAAGTCGGCGCTCTAATTCTACGATTGTGGGCGGCAAAATAAAAATACTGACTAAATCTTCACGGGCGTTTTGTTTGAGCTGCTGCGTGCCCTGCCAGTCCACATCAAACATCACATCGTGTCCGTGCGACAAAGCTTCTTCAACGGGGGTGCACGGGGTTCCATATGAATTTCCAAACACCATTGCATATTCTAACAATTCACGTCTCTCGACCATTTGATCAAACTTAGCCTGGTCGACAAAAATATAATCTTTACCGTCAACTTCGCCCGGACGAATAGGCCGCGTAGTCGCAGATATGGACATCGTTAAATTTTCATGGATGCCCAAAATTGCTTTAGAAATCGTCGATTTACCAGCACCAGATGGAGATGAAAACACCAACATCAATCCGCGTCTTAAAATTTCATTGTGACTTTTTGACATGTTTTATAATACGCCTATTCGATATTTTGAATTTGTTCTCTGAAGCGTTCAATATAAGACTTCAGGTCTAGACCGATTTTGGTCAATCCTACATCTGCAGACTTCGAACACAATGTATTGGCTTCCCTGTTAAATTCTTGACATAAAAAGTCTAACTTACGACCAACAGATTCATGACTTTTTAAATAATCTTGGGCGGCTTGTTCATGGGAAATCAAGCGGTCTATTTCTTCACGAATATCAGCTTTTGTGACCAACAATGCAATTTCTTGCGCCATTCGGTCTTCAGGTATTTCCGTTATTCCATTCAAGGCATCGCGCAACTGAGTTTGTAGGCGCGTTTGAATGGCTTCGGGTTGTGTTGATGCGTTTTGTTTTGCCCGCGCGGTTAAATCAGAAATTGCATCCAATTGTTCTGCTAAAACGGTAGTTAAACGGGCTCCTTCCTCTGCCCGCATTTCCTTCAACGCTTCAATCGCTTGATCAAAGTCCGCTAAAATTAGGTTTTGAATTTCTGTTTCATTTTGGTCTGTAACTTCTTGCTCAAATGTTTCGATCACGCCGCGTAAAGCCAAAACATCAGCAGCACTGGTTGGGCTTGGATTGGGGATTCGAGCTTCTAATTCAGGTATACTCGAGATCACCAAATCAAGAATATCTTGATTGAGCTGGAATGCACCCGACGCTTGGGCCCATTCAACCGTTAAGCTGATCGTCACATTGCCACGTGTTAAGGCCTTCGCTGTCTGCTCACGTAAACATAGCTCCAGCCCGAGAAAACTGGTTGGGACACGCAAGCGTATATCAAGGCCCTTAGAATTCACGCTTTTCAATTCCCACAGCCAACTGCATTGCTCGTTTTGCCCATTAACCCGAGCAAATCCCGTCATTGATTTTAGCGCCAAAAAAAATTCCTTCTAAAATATGTATTAGTTTATAACGGCCCCAACAGATGACGACAATAGCGGCCATTTAATATCTGAGAATGTGGGATATACTAACTCAATGAACAAACCAACCCGAACACCTAAATCGATCCTCATTACAGGCGCATCTAGCGGCATTGGATGGGCATTAGCACTTGAATATGCATGTCCCGGAACTCACTTGGCCCTGTGTGGGCGAAACCCAGACCGGATTCATAAAATCGCCCTATTGTGTAGGGAAAAAGGCGCAGTAGTTACGTATCAAGTGATGGATGTGCAGAACCGGTTCGAGATGGCCGAATGGATCGCTCAAATTGATCAAAAAACGCCCTTAGATTTGGTGATTGCGAACGCTGGAATTTCAAACGGAACCGGGCTTAACGTCAGCGAAGAAGAACAAGTGCGTGATATTTTTTCAATTAACATAGCCGGCATGCTAAACACCGTATTACCCATAATTGAACCTATGAAATTACGCCACAGGGGGCAAATTGCTGTCTTAAGTTCACTAGCAGGGTTTAGGGGAATGCCATCAGCCCCAGCCTATTGTGCATCAAAAGCGGCTGTCAGAAGCTACGGGGAAGGGTTGCGCGGGCGACTTCTAAATGACGGCATACAGGTGAGCGTTATATGTCCCGGTTTCGTCAAAAGTCGAATCACAGATACAAATGATTTCGAAATGCCATTTATGATGAAAGCCGATAAAGCCGCACGTTTCATACGGAAAGGCTTGATAAAAAACCGCCCCCGCATCGCATTTCCGTGGCAGTCGTATGTTTTAGTACGTATTATCAGTGCCTTACCGCTGAGCTGGACGGACAAATGGTTAAGCCGAGGCCCAAAAAAAGTCTAAGCACTTAACCACAACGATAATTAATTACGCTCCAGCCCCTATTTAGACTGAGGTTTCTTCGTTTTTAAGGCGAATTTGGGGTTTTCAACAGATCAACTTAGGGCTTTGCTATAAGTGGATAACATACAATCAATTGAACAAGCATTACAGCTACATCAAGCTGGTGACTTGAGTAATGCCGACGAAGATATTTACCGTACCCTATTGTTAGACGACCCGAATCATCCCGTTGCAATGCATTTACTGGGCGTTATTGCTCATCAAGTTGGAAAGCATGAGGCCGCATATAATTTGACTTCAAACGCACTTTTGATCGGTCCAAAAAATGCAGAAGCGCACAACTATTTGGGCCTTATTTATCAAAATTTAAACCGTCTAGATGAAGCCATTTCTAGCTATTACAAAGCTCAAAAAATTACTCCCAATTATGCGGATTCTCATAACAATTTAGGCTTCATGTTGTTAAAGCATGGTAAATCAGATGAGGCAATACTCAGTAACCGCAAAGACATTTCCCTAAAAGTAGAATACGCAGAAGCTTATAATAACTTAGGCATCGCCTTCCAAGATACAAATAATGACGAGGAAGGTATTGAATGTTTTAATAAAGCCTTGGCTATCATGCCCAATTTGGCAGGAGCCTATTTTAATTTGAATGCTGAACTTAAAAAACTGGGGCAACCCAATACCGGTAAGCAAATAAACCGTTAGAGATACACTTACCTAAACCAATGTTTGAGGTCATAGGCCGTCAGATTTCAGGCCACCTTCTCGAACAGACCTATGGTGCCAACATCCCAAGCTTATCTGTGATAACAAACCCCATATCACGCGCAGTTCGGACACAGTAAGAAGAAAACCCTAAATACTTGGCATGCGTTCAAAAGCAATAACTCCGATACATTTGGTTCTATGTATCAGTTTTGGTGCCAAAAATTTAATATTCAAAGACACGTTCAGCCGCCCTTTTGGCGCAACTTTTCAATCTTACGCCATTTCGAGACGTTACGATTGTGTTGCTTCAAAGTGCGTGCAAACGCATGCCCACCGGTGCCGTCTGCGACAAAGTACAAATCATTCGTCCTCATCGGATGTAACACGGCTTCAATTGATTTGCGCCCCGCATTGGAAATCGGGGTCGGGGGTAGCCCGTAAATGGTATACGTATTATAAGCAGTTTTCTGGCGCAACTCAGAACGCCTTAACGAACGCCCTAATGGGCCCTGCCCCTTAGTAATCCCGTAGACAACCGTTGGGTCAGATTGTAAGCGCATTTTTTTGCGCAGTCGATTAATGAATACGCCGGCTACATGCGCCCTCTCAGAGGGTTTTCCTGTTTCTTTTTCAACAATCGAGGCCAAAATAAGTGCTTCACGTTGCGATTTAAACGGCAAGTTTGCATCCCGGCTTGGCCACAACCTCATCATCAACTTAGACAAGCCTTTGCGCATGCGCTTGATCAACCCAGAACGCGGGTCAGCGTATGAAAAATGATAGGTTTCGGGCAGCAAACTGCCTTCTGCAATCGAAAAATTTAAATCACCAGTCAAACCTTCGGTTACAGCCAGTTGAGCCGCAATTTCAGTTGATGTCAGCCCCTCAGCGAAGGTTATTCGATGAACAACTGTTTTTCCAGTTTGCAATAACTTGAACACGTCGCGACCACTTAGGTGTGCGGGGAA
>JAPKAX010000230.1 GCA_028825025.1 Rhodospirillales bacterium
TGGGCGATGTTGGTACCACTTTATCGCATCCTGCAACCTCGTCACATCGGGCGCTCACGCCCGAAGCGCGGCATGCACTTGGTATCAGCGAGGGGTTCTTCAGAGTGTCGGTTGGGCTTGAGCCGTTCTCCGTGCTAGAGGCGGTATTTAGCACAGCCATAGCTGCAGCAGCGACTGCTACAGCATAATTTGGACGTGGCGTCAGTGGTAACTTATGCTCTAAACAAGGGTCACTCGTGTCGGTATTCTAGATTGTTTTAGAGGCCCATTTACACTCAACCTGACATAAAAAGTGCGGATCAGGATCTATCCCAGATCCGCACCCGCCACATTGAATTGAGCCAACACCCTTCCATATTTCAAATTAACCGCTGAATATTTAACTACACTATAAGCCAGAGCGAAAGCCAATTTTTGACCACCAATATTTGCTGAATTATTTGAAAAGACAACATCTGAATCACCACCTGCGAGAACGTTCCCTGGGGAACATATTGCTACCATGGCCACAGATAAAGCCTTAGGCTTTTAAATCATATTTCGCTCCAATAACTTGTTGTGACGAAACCATATGCGGTAACGCTTTTTCTACTGACTGGCGAAATCGGCACACACCAAAAAACTAAAGTAAATTCTTAAAAATACGATTTAGGCCGACAACACTGTTTGAGGAAATCTACTGTCTACTGTAAATACTATTCACCCAATCGTATCTCGGTCTATTAATGCTGTGGCGATCACCTTTACAATCTAACTCATTGGTTGCTTGCTTCATCGGACACGGATGTTTGAGTTTTCTCCAATTTTGGAAAAGCTCGGTTTTCCAGGGCAAGCTCTTGCTGAATTGTTTCTGCAAGACGCGACAGCCCCTTTTTTGGCTCTGCCCGCGCAATCTCTTCGCGGGGTGAAGGGTTCTGGTTCGCAAGCCGTTCACAAGAATTCTAAATTTTTCAGTCTATTTTGATTGATAAAGCCGAAAGCATTGCCATAAAGGGGGCCTGCGTAAATTATTTATCGTCTCGCCTTAAAACTATTTCCCAAAGCTTGATCGCGTCTGGATTTATCTCAGCAGGTTGTTACTCAGCTATGGCGGTATCTAAATTCTCCGTTTTGGATCCGTCGCTGGTCTCTGCAAGTTCAAGCGCCTTGCGGCCATATCTATACTTTGTTTTTTTAGTGCTCATCGATCTCTTTCCCTCGTTCTTTCTTTTACAAGTTCGTTAAGCTGGTCTATGACCGCAATCTGGTCAGCGCTCATGGTGCTGTCGACTGCTTTATCCTGTGAAGGATCAGCTTTGCGTCTCCCAAGATCCTGGTTTTGATTGCTACAAGATTGCTCAGATGTGTCCAGCTTGCGTTCGTTACGCTCGACTTCGACTTTCATCTGCTTTTTTTTGGGCTCAACATAAGCCTTGAGAGCGCTTATCTTTTCGTCAATTTACTTTTCAACTTTTCAACTTTTCGACCAAAAGTTTTGCGTGAGCTGTCACTAAAACCGCTTGGTCTCTTGCTTTGGAAATGCCAACATAAAAAAACGTTTGATCTGCTAAATGCTCGTTAGCGTCTATGGTGACAATGATGTTGTCTACTATTGCTCTTTGATTATCGTGTCCTGTAAGCGCATGCGTGTGATCCACTCCGCTGGCGGCAATACTATCGGCGGCAAGTGTCGCGCTGCTGCTGTCAGACACGCTGACTGTTACCGATTTATCCCTAATAACCGTAATCGTAGTACTCATTTCATGCTTTATACAGCTCGCAAAATAGCAGAACAGGGAAGTTTTGGCATCCAAAGAAGCTAAATAACCGCACTTCTTGTCTCTGGTAGGTTTTGTCCGGCAAAGCGGCCAAACAAGATTAGGATAATGGGTGTGGTGACATGAATGTCGAGCGTTGCAAGGGGCGTGTTGCTCGACATGCACCACCCCGTCAGCTTCGCAATAGATGCTCTAAACCGTCAGATCTTAACTTTGAAAACCGATTCATGTCCAAGCTAAATTAATCCGCAAGCACTCGATCATAAACTACGCGGTAGTCCATCGTATATTCTACGTCTCCTTCATTTAAATCATCCAAATCTGGATGCACCCCCAAAGTCCGCCTTCAAGCGCTCCACTCATTACGAAATGTAGCGCAGCGGTTCCGTGATCGGTTCCACCGGTTTCGTTTTCCAACGCCTGTCGACCAAATTCAGAATAAGTCATGATCAACGTATCTTCCCAATGACCACTGCGCATAAGGGCTTTGCGCAAGCCACTCAAACCCTTTGCGAGGTTTCGCAGCAATGAATGGTGCCTCCATGTTTGATTTTCATGCGTATCAAATCCATCAATTTTGAGTTTCAGGACTGGGGCATCGATACCCGCATCTATCAAACTGGCGGCCATACTGGCCTGTTTTTCGAAGTCACCTGCGCTTATTCGCATCTGCGGGGGGGGCGTGGCCGATCGAGTTTCTTCGAAATACTGCGCATAAAGCATCCAACGCCCGCCCGCGGTCCGAAACCAACAACAGCGCCGGATTTTTGGTATCAACCGCTTTAAGCGTATCAACCTTACCTTTAAGATCGGAGAACTGAGCTAAAGACGTCATTGAAAGCCAGACGCCCGAAGGCGATGCAAACACGCCCATGCCGCCATCAAGACTGATTCCATGCGCATCCAGAAAGTTTGCGCCCTCAAGCCCTTCGATATCTTCAATCAACCATTCGGTCTTGCCAGATTTATTCCCATCACCATCCGTTTTTCAAATAGCGATAGATTTGAAATGAGGGCGATTTTGACCCGGATAGCCAAGACCTTGCAGAACAGCCATATCACCCCGCCTGCCATGCTGCATCGAGAAGTTTCATAGCGCTGTGTAAAGCCAAACCCTGCCCAAGATCGAACACTTCATCTTTTGGCAGGCCTATCTTAGGGCGCAATTCGGGTAGCGTTCGTCCGCGATAGGAACCATTGTATTCAATCCTTCGTTTGCGCCAGACAGCTCCACTAATATCAAACGACGACCAGTGCGTGCGCTGGCATGAGCCAATTTTAGCGGCGCGAGCGGAATAACCAATCCGCAAGTAATGCATTCATTAGTTCATGACGGATCATGGGGATAATCCTCAATAAAGATCATTTAAGATTGAAAACTGGATCAGCGAAATGGTTTGCAAGTCAGTTGTGCTAGACGCTGTGAGAACTGGAACAGATGCCAGGAAAAGGGCCGCAGGGGCAAATAATCCGAATGGGTTTCGAAATCGGTCCATGATATTTCATCCCCTTTCCTGCCCAATAAAACTGATATCTTTGTGGTGTTGATTGCCGACATAATCGACATCATGCCACTGGTTTTACTGGCAGGCTCACGTAACTAAATCTCTGAGGACCTTGCCATTTTTGCAAAACGGCTCCGGGGGAGTGCAGCCTCGATATCATCGAATACATATTCCCAAGTTTCAAATTTGCATTCACCGTCGCGGTTTCTCCAACTGCGCCCTTTGCGTGCTTTGTCTTTCATATCTGGGCCCGACATCCAGAGCTTCGAAATAAAGGTCTTTTGATCTTCATTCAAAGCGTTCCATTGTTGAAGTTCTTGCGCGCGTCTACTGCCACGCAACACAAATTCCAAATATCGCTCACCACTCTTTTTATTTTTTAAAAACTGACTGAGAGATGGTCCCGCCAATAAACTATGGAAAACAGTCATTCTCTAGAATTTGCAAAAGTGTTCGATGGCCCTGATTTTCCGAGCGTTCTCGTATAATTTTCAGAAGCATGGCGTCTGTCGTGATTCCGTTAGAGTGTGTCCCTACGAGACCAATCCTGAACGCATTCCAATTTTTATTTCATCTAAATGAGTTACTACCTTGAAAACCACCCGCTCGGCGCTGATACCGTCGTCTTCAGGCGAGATCAGTGCGGGCACTTTTTCAGACAGCACCAAACCTTCAAAAACCGTAAAGTCAATTTTTCCAGCGCAATACAGGCTTCCGAGTGTTTTGTTTCCGTCACGGCACTGGGTGGCCTGTTTTCCTTTAGCAGCAGGGTAGTGTCGCCCCGTAAAAGCAAGCCAACCTACGTGGAAATTTCTGCCACCATCACTCAGTCCACAACAATATTCGTTGAGGAAAGTCACTAAAAAGTAATCTGGGTTTAAATCTGACTGAATTTCAAATTTCTGTATTTTTCCAGTTCAAATCGGCGAATTCGGGGCGGCCATAGAGGTCGGTGTCGATGCCACCCTTCGCCTCAATAGTCTTGCTTGTTCAGAGTGGCTTTCGTGAACTATTTTCATAAGCCTTGACTTGAAATTTGAGCGCACCTTGATAAGCTTCAGCTGCCTATCAGACAATGATTTCCTTACTGGAATTTTGCATATCAGTCCCACTGAACGTCATATTGCCCATCACCATCGTGTCCTCGTTGACAAAAGACTCTGCCATCAACAGCTCATCCATCATCTGGTTGCGCAGCAGCAACCTCGACGGGGTCAAACAATCCGCCCCTCCGGGCCATCCGGCAGCATTTGGGGGGTCAAATAGATTTTGGCCCGGCTGCTCAAGCCGATTGGGAAGGGAGGACCACCAGTCAGGCAACAGACCAGTCGACCGAATTGTCCCAGCCAAAAAATCAACCGGGGATTTGAAGTGTGTGGTCCTATTCTCAGAGGCCCAAATTGTGACGCACTTAGCGTTTCCCGTAGAAGCGTTTTGATGTCGTAGTCACTTGCCCGGAAGACATCCGCCATCACTTCCAGTTGTTGCGGATCTGAATTGAAATCAGAAATATAGTTTTTCCAAAATTTCTGCACAACAAACTGTGCGGTTGCTGGGTGTTCCATCAAAATATCGACAACGTCATCACCATCAAACTGGCCACGCTTATCAAATATCGTTTCTGTACCTTTGTCGTGGTGCCAAGTATTAAACTTGAATTCATCGTTGCGCAGCCTATTTGTGTTTCACCCTGTTAAATCCCTTGCGACTTCTTTTATTGTCTTTTCCGTTTAATTGCTTTTTCGGCTTCGGTCATTGTCGAGATAGTCCAGCATTGCTGCATCACGGATCATCGCCTGCGTGAGAACGCGAAAGTTGGTATGACCATACTCCCTGAAGGTCCAATGTTGCTT
>JAPKAX010000018.1 GCA_028825025.1 Rhodospirillales bacterium
ATTTAATTCAATTTAACTTGTTTTAATAAGAAGTATTTTTCATTATGATACGACTGGCATATATTGAATAGTATAAAGATGCGATAAAAAAAATAACACCAACAGGAGAGTTACACATGCACAAAAGACAATTATTTATGGCCGCAGCGTTTGCTACGGGTATCTTCGCCGCAGTTCCACAAGCCAATGCCGAAATTCAAAAGTATCATTTCGAAGTGGTTGGAACATGGGGATTCTTAGAAAACTGGAAAAGATTCGAAAGCAAATTTTGGAACGAGCAACTTCCAAAAGCTTCCGGCGGCAAACTGACTGCGAATGCCAAGCCGTATACTGAATTAGGCATCAAGGGCTTTGAAATTATGTCTGGCCTGAAAAAAGGGGCTTTTGATGGCGTTCATGCTCTGACAAGTTACAGTGCGAAAGCCAGCCCAGCTCTTGAGGGTATTGACTTAGCTGGCGTTATTCAAGACTTCCCAACATATCGTAAAGCCGTTACTGCTTACCGGCCTATACTCGAGCGGGAAATTGCAGAAAAGTATAATGCTAAGCTTTTGAACGTCTACACGTTCCCAAGTCAGCAACTTTGGTGCAATTTAAAAGACCGCAATATCAAAGATGTTTCTTTGAAAGATCTTGCCGGAAAAAAAATTCGGACTTACAGCCGTACTTTGGGTGATTTCATCGAAGGTTTGAATGCAAGCGCTGTAACAATCGCATTTGCTGAGGTTGTTCCTGCGTTGCAAAAAGGTGTAGCTGATTGTGGCATCACCGGCACAATGCCTGCATATAATGCAAAATGGTATCAAGTTGTGACCCATAATATCCGTGTTCGTGTTGGCTATGCAGCAACGTTTACTGCAATCAATATGGATACTTGGAAAAGCTTGAATACTGATACGCAAAACTTGATCTTATCTGAAGCCAAAAAGATGGAAGATGAAATCTGGGCGTTTACAACCACACTGGATCAATTGGGTATGGATTGTAATGCATCCGGTCCATGTTCTGCTGGGGAAACAGGAAATATGGTTCCAATTACGCCGTCTGCTGCTGACCAAGCAATGCTTCAAGATATTGCTGAAAACGTCGTATTGAAGCGTTGGGCTGAGCGGTGTGGTGCTGTATGTGCTAAAGAGTGGAATGACACTGTTGGCAAAGTTGTCGGCATGAAAGCCCCCTTATAGGTTGTTAATCTAAAAGTTCGAAATACCGTACAGAAAGCGCCGCTGCTTTCTGTACGGTCACCGAATAAAGTGGAGTTACATAATTTGTTTGCTTCCATACATACTAAATTTATAAATGTGTCTCGTATTGCCACTTGGGTTGGTGGCGGGGCTCTTTTATTATCCGCCATTATGGTGACATTAGATGTTTTATCGCGAAAATTGATTGGTTTTACAATCAGCGGCTCTGATGAGATTTCGGGTTATGTATTCGCTGCCAGTACAACTTGGGCTTACTCTTATTGCTTATTAACACGTGCTAATATTCGCATTGATGCTTTTTATAATATCCTAAGCCTACGTTCGAGAGCTATTCTTGACGTGATAGGATTATTGTTATTGCTTTATTATATTTATTTATTAACGACAAACGCCATGGGTATGTTTCTTGAGAATGTCGAATATAATTCTTCAGCTCAGACCACGTTAGCGACCCCTCTTTGGATACCTCAAATTTTTTGGGTGTCTGGTTTATGGTTCTTTCTGCTCAGTTTAACTTTTTTGGCCGTTTATAGCCTTAGCGCATTTATTAAACGCGATTGGGCCTGCATTAATCGGATTATTGGTGTGAAGTCTGTAGAAGAAGAAATTCATGAAGAGACACACGTTTAACCATACCGCTGCGACTTACATTATTTAGGAACTCCCCATGCCTTTATTCATTATAACCATGCTCCTTGGGCTTGTTGCCGCTGCGGTCCCCGTAGCCGCGGTCCTTGGGATTTTGAGTTTAACGCTAGATGAAATCTTTATGCGTGGACGCAGATCTTTGATGCTTGGTGATTTTGTTTGGGAACAAAGTGTCGAATACCTTCTGGTTGCGATCCCGATGTTTATTTTACTGGGCGAGATTATGTTGCGGGCTGGTATAGCGGTTCGGATGTACAACGCGGTTGCTCAATGGTTGTCATGGCTTCCGGGCGGCCTGATGCATGCGAATATTGGATCGTCAGCTATATTTGCAGCAACTTCCGGCTCAAGTGTTGCGACAGCGGCTACCGTTGGCACCGTTGCTTATCCTGAAATTGAGAAACGTAATTACAATGAAAGCCTGTTTTTGGGCTCCATTGCAGCTGGTGGAACGCTTGGTATTTTAATTCCACCATCAATTAATCTGATTATCTATGGATTGCTGACTAACACTTCTGTTCCTGAGCTTTATCTAGCAGGCATTTTCCCAGGTCTTGCTTTGGCTCTTTTGTTCATGGCTGTGGTTGTTGTTGCTTGTTTGTGGAAACCGCATTGGGGCGGAGAAAAGGTTGAAACCGATTGGGCATCACGGATCCGCGTACTTCCCGATTTGCTTCCCCCGGTTATGTTGTTTTTAGCTGTTGTTGGCTCTATTTATGCTGGAATTGCAACACCAACAGAGGCAGCATCTATTGGTGTTGTTTTTGCCCTCATTATTGCTGCTATCAATAAAGCGCTCAATATTGAAATGCTGAAAGAAGCGTTTGAAGGCACCATGCGTTCAAGTGCGACAATCATGCTCATCATTTTAGCCGCTGTGTTCTTGAACTTCGTTTTGGGCTTTATGGGTGTTACCCAAGTCATGCTTGAGACAATTAAAGAACTGGGTTGGTCGCCAATGGAAACAATGATTGTGATTGTTCTGTTTTATTTGCTACTTGGCATGTTTATGGAAACGCTGTCCATGATGCTGACGACGATACCAGTAGTGTTTCCAATTGTTGCCCACATGGGTTTTGATCCGGTTTGGTTTGGCATCATGATTACCGTGCTCATGGAAGCCGCTCTGATTACGCCACCGATTGGAATTAATTTATATGTCGTTCATGGCATTCGCGCCCGTGGCGGGAAATTTAGCGATGTTAGTATTGGTGCCTTACCGTTCTTAATCGCGATGTTTGTTCTTATTGCTGTTTTATTAGTTTTACCGGATATTGCTGTTTGGCTACCACAACAATTTTACGGAAAATAAAGGCCGACATCGCATGACGGATATTGATACTGGGCTTAATGCTTGGCAAATGACGTCTAATCATAATCGAATGATTGACTTGCAGGCTGATAAGTCTCCGCCAAAAGATGGGCCTGTCGATATTTCTTATTATGGAAGCTCGGCTTTTCGCATTACGTCTCCTAAAGGCATCAGTGTGATGATTGATCCGTGGCGCAATCATCCGTCGCGCACATGGGATTGGTATTTTCACGATTTCCCCATCACAGCTGTTGATGTGGGGGTTTCCACCCACGCCCATTTTGACCACGATGCTTTGCATCGTTTGGATGCCAGCGTCCTGTTGGATCGCCTGATCGGGATGTATCGGTTTGGTGATATGACGATCTACGGTCTGGCTGATAAACACGCGGTAGATTCAAGTTGCGCTATCTATGATTTTAAGAAAATTCATAAGATGTTCCATGGCACCGATGTCGATGGACCAGAAAACCCTCGTTCGTGGGATCATTGTCTGATCGTTATCGAAACCGGCGGGCTTCGGATTGTGCATTGGGGCGATAATCGGCATAACCCACCAGATGATATCTGGAAGGCGTTGGGCCATATTGATATTGCTTTATTGCCTGTCGATGCATCCCAACACGTTATGGGGCATATACATACACAAGCGATCATTGATCGCTTAGAACCACGGGTGATTATTCCGCATCATTATTACATTTGGGATGTGGTTCAGCGCCAAAGCACCTTGCAAACAGCAGATGCTTGGGTTGAAGCGTATCCGGAATCAGAGCACCTTTTGAAGCCAACCCGAACATACCGGATTGATGAGGTCGATAAGTTGGACCGTGTTGTCCACTTCTTTGGTGACAATGTGATATTTGATAAAGAAGCGTGGCTTAAAAACGGACGTTAATAGGCGTTGTTTTCTTATTCATCCAATCGGGCATCTTGTATACTGGGTAAATCCGTAATCAACATGCTGCCTGGTGTATGGGTAATGCAAATCTTTGGTTTAGCCATGCGGATGGCGTTTTGAGGCGTAACACCACAAGCCCAAAAAACAGGAACTTCGTCGTCTGCAATGGATTGTGCATCGCCCCAATCAGGCTTGTTTATATTTTTAATGCCAATAGCCGATGGATCGCCAAAGTGTACAGGAGATCCGTGGGTGTGTGGAAAGCGGGACGTGATTTCAACGGCGCGTATCGCATTGCGCGTCGTCATTGGACGCATGGAAACCACCGTACCCCCTTTGAAATCTCCGGCAGGGATCGTTTCGAGCGATGTTATATACATTGAAACGGTCAATTTTTCGCTTATGTGGCGGAGTGGAATTCCTCCGTCCATCATCGCTTGTTCAAATGAAAACGAACAACCAATAATGAACGCAACAAAATCGTCCTGCCAAAGAGATTTGATGTCGGTAACAGTCTCTGACAGCTCGCCATCTCGATAGATGTTATAACTCGGAATATCTGAGCGAATATCAATGTCGTGCCCCAATGTAGGCAGCATTGGGTTGCCTGTATCTGAGACACCAACCAATGGACACGGCTTTGGATTGCGTTGGCAATACCGCATGAAATCCATTGCTTGCTTTGCGGGTAAAATTGCTAAGTTCCCTTGTGTATACCCCGGAGCCATTCCAGCAGTTTGCCCCGTAAAGGCACCATTCCGAATGGCGCGTCTAACGGATGCTGGGTCGTTATGATCGTTGATTTCACGAAACGCTTTAACTTGAGACATGTGAAGTTCCTAGCCATAAATATATACAATAATGATGTTATGAGATCTGTCTCTATGCGTCAACGGTTTGACTTATTTGTGTGATTTTCAGTGCAGGGTGAGTATTATTGCTATACAAATCAAGGTGGAAATTTAAGAACGGAGAAACGCAAGTATGAGTTGGGTTGTTGGTGTTGATGTTGGTGGTACGTTTACAGATTTAAGCGCCCGAAATTTGGAAACTGGTAAATCGGTTGTTCATAAACGCCTCTCAACTCCTGATGATCCATCGCGTGCCGTCACGGAAGGTTTTGCTGAGCTAAAACAAAAGGTAGGAATTCAGGATCATGAAGCTGAACGATTTGCCCACGGGACAACAGTCGCTACCAATGCTTTATTACAGCGCCGGGGTGGTAAAATTGCAGTTATAACAACGCGCGGGTTCAGGGACTTGTTGGAGATTGGCCGCCAAGTGCGCCCACGAATTTATGACCTGCAAGTTGACGCCCCGCCATCTTTGGCTCCAAGGCACCAAAGATTTGAAGTTAATGAGCGCATTGATGCCAATGGGAATGTCGTTACTGAGTTAACGGACGATGACATAGATCGGGTTATTGGTGAAATTGAAAACCTTGAGGGCATTGAGGGTTGCGCGGTCTGTTTGTTGTTTTCATTCTTGAATCCAGATCATGAACGCCGAATTGGTGAGGCTATACAACGTAGATGCCCCGATCTTTTTGTCTCTCTGTCTAGCGATGTTCAGCCGGAGTTTCGGGAGTTTGAGCGGTTTTCAACAACTGTAATTAATGCCTTTTTACAGCCTGAAGTTAGCCGCTATATGGACCGGTTGAAAACAGAAATTGCAAAGGATGCGCCAAAAGCGGCCTTTGGTGTGTTTCAATCCAGCGGTGGGTTGATGTCTGTTGAACGCGGATCACAGTTCCCTGTTCGAACGGCGCTTTCAGGGCCGGCGGCGGGCGTGGTTGGCGCGGTTGCATCAGCGGCAAAATCAGGGATCACGGATTTAATTACCCTTGATATGGGCGGTACCAGTACGGATGTGTGCTTGATTCAAGACGGCAGCGCTTCTTTAAGTAATGTGCGTGATATTGCCGGATTCCGCATTCGCTTGCCGATGATTGATATCCATACGGTGGGTGCAGGCGGAGGCTCTATCGCTTATTTGGGTGCCGACGGATTGCTAAAAGTAGGCCCCATTAGTGCTGGGGCCGTTCCTGGGCCTGCATGTTATGGGCATGGGGGGACGGAGCCAACCGTCTCTGATGCGAATTCAATTTTGGGAAGGTTGCCGGAAAGCTTGGTTGGTGGCGGAATGACTTTAGATCGCTCCAAAGCTGTCGAGGCACTTAAGCCGCTAGCAAATGAGCTTGGTTTTACAATTGAAAAAGCAGCTTCTGGAATTTTGGGCATTGTGACGTCAAATATGGTCCGCGCCCTTCGTGCCGTTTCCATCGAACAAGGGCACGACCCGCGCGAATTTGCACTGATGCCTTTTGGGGGAGCAGGAGGTTTACATGCGGCTGACATTGCACGTGAACTTGGAATGCCCCGTATTCTAATCCCGCGTTCACCGGGAATTTTGTGTGCTGAAGGTTTAATTGTTGCTGATTTGCAAGAAAGCTTCGTAGGTACGTGCCGTACAGCAATTGATGCACCGCTTGATGCGGTTATGTCTGTTGTTGAAGCGCTGAATACTCAGGCTGAAGCATGGTTCGAAGATGAAAGTGTAGCCGACGATGAACGCCGCTTTAACTTAAATGTTGATATCAGATATGTTGGACAAAACTACGAGCTTTCCGTCCACGCAGGACATGGGAATAGCAGTGTTTCATTGCCGGATACAGAAAGCCTAAAAACCGGGTTCTTTGCGCTCCATGATCGCAGTTATGGTCACCATGACCCGCATGCACTCATTGAAATAGTGAATATTCGTTTGCTTGCTACGGCCCGGTTGGTTCATGCAATTGAAGTTGAAAATGCACCAACGAATGAAGCACAACCCATATGCCATCATTACGTGTGGTTTGATACTGATAAACCGGTATCAACACCGATTTTTGAACGAACTGATTTACCTGTTGGGCTCGAGCTCCAGGGGCCTGCAATTATAACTCAAATTGATGCGACGACGGTTGTTCCGCCGTGGGCGACGATAAAAGTCGATACGGTATTAAATATGATTATGGAGATTGAATTATGAGCCAAGCCCCCATCGATCCGATCTTATTAGAAATCACTTGGAATGGCCTGAAATCGATTACGGATGATTGCTTCGTGACCATTATGCGAAGCGCATTTTCAACAAACATTAAAGAACGCCACGATCATTCAGCTGCCATTGCTGATGCTCAAGGGCGCTTGATTGTTCAAGCGGAACGCGCTCTGCCAATCCATCTGGCATCGATGACAGGCTTGATGGGCTATATCCTCAAACAATACGGCGATGAAATTGAGCCGGGCGATGTGTTTGTTGCCAATGACCCACACGTCGCAGGCGGCACTCACTTGCCAGATATCAATATGGCAATGCCGATTTTTGATGGAGACCGGTTACTTGGGTTTGTTGCTAACATTGTTCACCATGCAGATGTAGGGGGCGCTGCTGTTGGGTCTATGTCCGGCGGCCTTGATGAAATTTATAAAGAAGGTCTGCGTATTCCCATTGTCAAATTGTATCGCAAGGGTGAACTCCAAGATGATATTATGCGCTTTATGCTGCTCAATATGCGGCTGGAAGAAGAACGCCGGGGCGATTTGAATGCCCAAATTGCGGCGTGTAAGTTGGGCATTTCTAGAATGGGCGACATGGTTGAAAAATACGGCTCTGATTATTTAGAGCAAGTGTTCGGAGAAATAATTTCGCGCTCAGCCCTTCGAATGCGAACGGCGATCTCGAAGCTTCCGGATGGTGTTTATGAGTTTGAAGATGTGATGGATGATGATGGGATAGATCAAGAAGACATCCGAATTGTTCTGAGCGTCAAAAAGACGGGGGAACAAATCATCTTTGATTTCACCGGTACCGATGATCAAGTCCCCGGAAACTTTAACCTGACATTGAACGCAACCCAGTCTTCGGTTTGTTATGCCTTAAAAGCGTTGCTGGACCCGGATATTCCCAATAACCAAGGGACCGTTGATGCCTTTGAGATTGTCGTTGCACCCGGATCATTCTTAAATTGCTTAGCCCCGGCTGCGGTAGCGCTTCGGGCCAACACATGCCAGCGGGTTGTTGATGTTATTTTTGGCGCCTTTGCCGATATTATGCCGGACGAGATTATTGGTGCCGCCAATGGCGCTAATACCAGCGCCGTTTTTACGGGGATTAACCCAACAAACAATCAGCGGTATGTGTATTTAGAAACTTTGGGCGGTGGCATGGGAGCCCGTGCAACGAAAGATGGGAAAGATGGTGTTCAGGTTCACATTACCAATACGTCAAACTTACCTGTTGAAGCCATTGAAATGGAATATCCGTTGCGTGTTGAAGAGTATGCGCTGGTTGAAGATTCTGGCGGCGCTGGTAAATACCGGGGGGGAATGGGTATTCGCAGAACAATCCGCCCAGTTGAGCATGAATGTGAATTTTCAGGTGTTGGGGAACGGTTTCGCCATGCACCATGGGGTGTTCACGGTGGCGACCCCGGCGGCACAGGTCAGTTTTACCGGCGTGGTGACGATGGTAAAACTGAAATGTTGTCTTCGAAAACAAGTGGCCTTCGCCTCAAGCCCACATCGTCCATGGTGATCGAGACGCCGGGGGCTGGGGGGTATGGAAATCCAGATGCTAGATCTGAAGAAAACCTAAAAGAAGATGCACGTTCAGGTAAATTTTCTTCCGATTTTTTACAAAAATCTTATGGCACAAAAAGTAACGATTAAGTGTTTGGGTTTTGCTGATATATTATCGACAAATTGATTGTGAACGGGCAGTGTCATGCTTTACACTTATATATAAAAATATCGATAGAAGCGCAGCTTACCGATGATTTTCTGGTTCTTAACCGAATTACTCAATCAATATTTGTAATGCTGGCCGTCGGGCTTGGTTGTCGGCCAAACCATGTATGTCGATGGTGGAATAACCGTTAGCCAATAAATTTGGTCATCGGTGCAAATCTGGACATTTAGGTGCGCTGTGCCTCAGAAGATCATCAGTTGTGCTTATAAAATGATAATGACGTGTCTTAACGGTCTTCCAAAGAACGTGATTTTCAGTTACTTTTAATCAACATTAAGTGGTGTCTTATTCGTTTCGGCCCATTGTTTGATTTATTTCAATTAAAACAATGGGTTATTTTGTGTTTGAACCGTCTATAGGATCCAGACACCTCAACTTGATTCTAATAGGGAGAATGTAAGACTGTGGCTGATTTAAAATATGAGTCCCCAACAACAACAGAAGCTGCTGTAGCGCTTTTGGCGGCAGGGGGAGAAATGGCACGGGTATTTGCCGGTGGAACCGATTTATTGGTTCAAATGCATGAAGAAATGATCGAGCCGACGCTACTGGTCGACATTAAAAGCATCAAGGAAACGCGCGAAATAACCTTTGAAGCTGACTATGTGCGCATTGGTGCGGCGGTTACGGGTGCAGAACTCGGTGAAAATGACAAATTGGTCGCTATGTGGCCCGGCGTTGTTGAAGCGGTTGAGCTTATTGGGTCATACCAAGTTCAAGGGCGCGCTACGATTGCTGGTAATTTGTGCAATGCATCTCCAGCAGCTGACAGTGTTCCCGCAATGATTGCAGCCGGTGCAAGCGTTTGTATCGCCGGTCCAACGGGAACACACGAAATCCCGGTTGAACAGATGGCGGTTAGCCCGGGTAAAACATCCTTAGCTCAGGGCGAATTTGTAACCTCAATTTTATTGCCAAATCGCCCATCCAACGCAGGCGATGCGTATTTAAGATTTATTCCACGTACAGAGATGGATATTGCTGTTGTTGGCGTTGGCGTGTCGATTGAGCTAAATGCCGATGGAACGTGCGCTTCAGCCCGTCTCTCATTGGGTGCCGTTTCTGCAACGGCTCAATTGGTTAAGGCAGCATCCGGAATTCTGGTTGGAAACAAGCTGGATGATACCGTGCTCGAGGCCTTGGCATCTGCGGCAAGCGACGCGTGTTCGCCTATTGATGATAAACGCGGAACAATCGAGTTTAGAACAAAAGTAGCTGGTGTATTGGCCTGTCGGGCGACGAAGATCGCTTGGCAACGTGCGGAGAAAAATTAATGGCTAGACATCTTATAACCACAACCATCAACGGTGATGAAGTTGAATTCGCCTGCCAACCGGGACAAACACTGCTCGAGGTTTTGCGAACAGAATTGGGCATGAACGGCACTAAAAATGGCTGTGGAAGCGGCGATTGCGGGTCGTGTACTGTTATTGTAAATGATCGCCCAATTAATGCCTGTTTGGTGTTGGGCGTTGAGCTTGAAGGAGCCCAAGTCGAGACGATTGAAGGAATGGCGGACGGCACTGAATTGCATCCCCTGCAACAAAAATTCCTAGATCACGCGGCTTTGCAATGCGGTATTTGTACGCCGGGTATTTTGAATATGGCAAAAGCGTTTCTTGCTAAAAACCCGGACCCAACGGAAAGCGAAGTCCGCTTTGGTTTGGCGGGAAATCTGTGCCGCTGCACAGGATATGACAAAATTGTACGTGCCGTTCTTGATGCGGCCCAGGAAATGAGGGCACCTAAATAATGAGCAACGATAACGCTAAAACAAATTTCCAATGGGTTGGCAAACGAACACGCCGCCCAGATGGTGTTGATAAAGTAACCGGTCGCGCGCGCTATGGCGATGACATGAGCATGCCGGGTATGCTGCATTGTAAAGTGTTACGCAGCCCCCATGCCCATGCAAAAATCCTCTCGATTGATACCAGCAAAGCGGCAGCGATTAAAGGTGTGAAAGCTGTTTTGACGAGCGCTGAAATTCCAGATCATCCGCTGTCCAAGCCCCCATACGCGCCTATTATCAACGACATGCATGATATTTCACGCAACGTTATGGCGCGTGATAAAGTGTTTTATGATGGCCATGCTGTGGCTGCTGTAGCTGCAACGTCAGAACGGATCGCCAAGGCTGCACTTAAACTTATTGAGGTCAAATATGAAGTTCTACCTCATGTCTTAGATCCCATCGAAGCGGTTCAGCCGGATGCGCCCATTTTGCATGAAGATCAGTTTACTTTTTTGGGTGATAAGACTTCAGAAATACCGTCAAACTTGTTCCGCTCTAGCGTTGGTGAACGCGGTGATTTGGATCAAGGATTTGGGGAAGCGGATCTTATTCTGGAACGTGATTTTTCATCTGAACCTGTTCACCAAGGATACATTGAACCCTTGGCCTGTGTAGCATCAACGTCTGAAGATGGATGTGTAGAGCTATGGACAACGACGCAGGGCCATTTTGTTATCCGTGCTCTATGTTCCAGTCTTCTAAATATTGAGTTGGCCAAAATTCGGGTGACGGCATCTGAAATTGGTGGCGGTTTTGGTGGTAAAAACACCGTATATGGTGAACCAGTCGCTATTCGTTTATCACAAATTACGGGGCGTCCTGTTCGAATGGTTATGAGCCGAAAAGAAGTTTTCCGCTCCAGTGGACCAACTGTTGGCAGTCGCACTCATATTAAAATGGGTGTTAAAAATGACGGTACAATCACCGCAGCAGAAGTTGAAACTTGGTATCAAGCGGGTGCCTTTAAAGGGGCCCCCACCGGGCGCGCTGTAGAGACATATTTCTCGTCATATACAATTCCAAACTTGAAGGCGACGGTCCATGATGTGTGCGTGAACCGTCCAAAAGTTGCTGCATACCGGGCTCCGGGTGCGCCGATGGCTGCTTTTGCCGCAGAAGGTATTATCAATGAGCTTGCAAACCGCATTGGTATGGACCCCATCGATATTCGCTTGAAGAATGCAGTAACCGAAGGTGATCAAAGTCTAGGTGGTAGCGTTTATGGAAGTATTGGTTTGATTGAAGTTCTTAATCAGACAAAAAACCATCCCCATTATTTAGCTCCATTAGGCCCGAACCAAGGGCGCGGATTGGCTTTGGGTTATTGGATGCATGGCGGGGGGTTAAGTTCTGTTTCTGTACATCTTTTAGACGATGGTTCTGTCACCGTTGCAACGGGTAACCCCGATATTGGTGGCTCGCGCTCGTCTATGCGGGTAATGGCAGCTGAAGAATTAGGCATCGATATTGAACTGATTAAACCGATTGTCGCTGATACGGGATCAATGGGCTATAGCCACTTGACCGCAGGCAGCCGGACAACTTTTGCGACCGGTTGGGCCGTGATAAATTCGGTCCGTGAGATTATCGAGAAGCTTTGTATTCTGGCCGCAAAAAAATGGGAAATTGATGTTAATGATGTCAGTTGGGAAGCAGGGCATGCCGTATCAACCAAATCGGGTGACAGTATCAAGCCTTTATCCTTAAAAGAACTAGCTGCTATGGCAACCAAAATGGGCGGCGCAATTGCTGGACATTCAGAGATTAACGCTGGCGGAACGGGTGCTGCGTTCTGTCTTCAATTAGTTGACGTTGAAGTGGACCCTGAAACCGGCCACGTCACCCCATTGCGCCACACTGTAATTCAAGACGTTGGCCGAGCCATCTCGCCTGACTATGTCGAAGGACAAATGCAGGGCGGAGCTGTTCAAGGGATTGGCTGGGCGTTGAACGAAGAATATGTGTATGACGATCAAGCGCGATTGCAAAACACAGGGTTCTTAGATTATCGCATGCCCGTCGCATCGGACGTTCCGATGATCGATACGGTTATCGTTGAAGTCCCTAACCCGAACCATCCTTACGGCGTTCGAGGCGTGGGTGAGCCAACGCTTGTTTCAGCTCCTGCTGCTGTTGCTAATGCGGTTGAAAACGCTATTGGTAAGCCAATGAGTTCGCTTCCGCTTTCACCACCAAAAGTGTTGAAAGCCATTGAACAGATTCAAGTAGCAGCTGAATAAAGCCTGCCAACCAGAAAACGAAAAACCCCGTAACATTAATTTGTTGCGGGGTTTTTATATATATCGTGTTCGATTGATTTACCTAGGTGGCCGCATATCTGGGTCTTTATACCAAACACCATCTTTCATAATCATCAACAAGTTGGCTTTAGCAATAGATGACAATGAATTGAATGGCGTGTCGTCACCCGCAAACTGCGCTAGGAATATAGCTGGGCCCTCCTTATTACTTTGGTTTCTGATTTATCAACTTCAGGACGTTTGAGTTACGTTGGAATTGACAACAGAGCTGCAGGGCGAACCGCAGGATATTTAATGGGTAAATTCTCGCCAGCTACTTCTGGTAAAGTGATTTTAGTTGTGGGAAGTTTTGGCCTTAATTATTGGGATCATGAAGAACGCAAAATGGGTTTTCAGCGCTTTCTAATGGAACGATACCGAACCTTCAAATTGTTGAACACCTAGAAGGTCATGATAACTTTGAAGAAACATATGAATGAACAAAAAGTGTTTTAAAGCGCCAATCTGATATTGTTAGTATATACAATATCTGCGCTGGGAACCGCGGAATTGGTTGGGCTTTAGACGAATTGGGTCTAACCCATAAAATAACCTTTATTGGTCATGAACTTACAAAGTATTCACGTCAGTATTTGGTTGACGGGACGATGTATGCGGTTATTGATCAATCGGCAATAAGCGAAACACAACGGGCTTTGCAAACTTTATTCGATTTCCATACTAAACCAGATTACGTGCTACCGTATGAGCTGATTCCTATCAAAATTTTTGTTCCCAAAAACTGGCCATAATTAAATCTTGTCTGGAATATTAAGGCCCTTTTCATATCTGATTACTTATGTAAATTGTATGCAAATATGTAGACTAGAAGCTAAATGAAGTTCTAGTCGTGGGGGTATTTATGCGGTATTCAGTGCTTTCTTTGTTAAAAGAGGCCTTTAACGGTAATAAAGGGTGGAAGCCTGCTTGGCGTGATCCAGAACCGCAGGCCGAATATGATGTCATTATTGTCGGCGGCGGCGGTCATGGTTTGGCGACGGCTTATTATTTGGCGCGGGAATTTGGGATCAATCGGGTTGCTGTTCTTGAAAAAGGCTGGATAGGGTCTGGAAACGTTGGGCGAAATACAACGATTATCCGGTCCAACTACTTACTTGACGGTAATCAGCCCTTTTACGAGCAATCCCTGAAATTATGGGAAGGGCTCGAGCAAGATTTCAATTACAATGCCATGGTTTCACAACGCGGAATTATTAATCTGTATCATTCCGACCCGCAGCGCGATGCCTTTGTTCGCCGCGCCAACTCCATGCGTTTAAGTGGCGCAGATGCTGAAATTTTGAATCAGAATACAATTCGTGAAATGTGTCCATTTTTGGATTTTGATAATGCCCGATTCCCTATTCAGGGCGGGTTGATTCAACGCCGCGGCGGTACGGTTCGCCATGATGCTGTGGCGTGGGGGTATGCACGCGGTGCTGACCAGCGGGGTGTCGATATTCTTCAGAACTGTGAAGTCACCGATTTTATCATCGAAAATGGCGTGTGCAGCGGAGTAGAGACAAACAGAGGTAGCATTCGGGCCAACAAAGTTGGTGTTGCGGTCGCTGGATCATCAGGGCGCGTAATGGCTCAGGCGGGGATGCGCCTTCCCATCGAGACACATGTTTTGCAGGCCTTTGTCTCAGAAGGATTAAAGCCCGTATTGCCGGGCGTTATCACCTTTGGCGCCGGGCATTTTTATGTCAGTCAGTCTGATAAAGGCGGCTTGGTTTTTGGTGGCGATATCGACGGGTATAATTCGTATGCCCAACGGGGGAACTTACCGGTTGTTGAAGATGTGTGTGAAAGCGGCATGGCCATTATGCCGATGATCGGGCGCTCAAAACTCCTTCGGATGTGGGGCGGTGTTATGGATATGTCCATGGATGGATCGCCGATTATTGATAAAACCCCTATTGATGGATTGTATCTAAATGCTGGGTGGTGTTACGGCGGTTTTAAGGCAACGCCAGCTTCCGGTTGGTGCTTTGCCCATTTATTGGCCAAAGATGAGCCCCATAAAACCGCAACGAAATATAGGCTGGATCGGTTCAAGCGTGGTGCCATGGTTGATGAACGGGGCGCGGGTGCCCAACCCAATTTGCATTAATGGATAATACATAAAAATGATTATCAATCACCCTCTATTGGGCCCCAGAGACGCCACCGAGTTTTCTTACTTAGGCGATGCAAGCCTGATGCATCGACCGGAGTGGCAATCAGATGATGCCGAAAACCAATTTTATGAGTATCAATATTTACGCGACAATAAGGCCGGAATCCACAGGGAACTTTGGTATCATGAACAGGGCGACCGTAGTTGGTTGGTTGTGACCCGCAATACGCTAACCCATGAAATCTCAAGCGTTGAGCTGGCATCGGATGTGGCGCGCCGAGAAGGCCGGTCCCGATGACCCAGAAAAATAGAATCGGTGGTGGCTTAATTGATCAAAACCGAAGTGTGCAGTTCAACTTCGATGGCCGATTATTTGAAGGCTATGAAGGTGATACTTTGGCGTCGGCGCTCCTTGCAAACGATGTGAAGCTCGTTGGCCGCAGTTTTAAATATCACAGGCCGCGCGGTATATTTTCAGCTGGATCAGAAGAGCCAAGCGCTTTGGTGACGTTGCGTGAAGGAGCGTATTCAGAGCCCAATGCCCGCGCGACCGTTACAGAAATATACGATGGGCTGAGCGCCAGAAGCCAAAATAAATTTGGCAGCTTAAATTTTGATTTGATGGCGATCAATGATCTTTTATCGCCTTTATTAACGGCAGGATTCTATTACAAAACGTTCATGTGGCCCGCCGTCTTTTGGGAAAAGGTGTACGAGCCGATCATTCGCCAAGCCGCTGGGTTGGGAAAATTGTCAGGTGCGGAAGACCCTGACCGATATAATAAGGGTTTTTTATACTGCGACCTTTTGGTCATCGGAACGGGTCCTAGCGGACTAATGGCAGCGCTGACCGCAGCACGGGCTGGGCTGCGAGTGATTGTCGCAGACGAAGATTTTCGCATGGGCGGTAGGCTTAATGCTGAACGGTATGAAGTGGGCGAAATGCCTGCTGCTGATTGGGCGGCGGCAACTCTTGCTGAATTTATGTCGATGGATAACGTTCGGGTAATGTCGCGCACGACCATTTTTGGCGCTTACGATCATGGCATTTACGGGGCTTTAGAACGGGTGTCTGATCACGTGGCTGAAGGCAGTGGGGATGTCCGTCAAATCGCATGGCGGATTTATACAAAGCGGGCGATTTTAGCAGCCGGATCAACTGAGCGCTCCATTGCTTTTGGTAATAATGACCGGCCGGGTGTGATGATGGCAGGCTCCGTTCGGGCTTATGTCAATCGTTGGGGCGTGGCACCAGGTAAGCGCGTTGCCATTTTCACCAATAATGATGATGGATGGCAAACGGCATATGATTTACAGGGGCAAGGCGTTGAGGTTTCAGCTATTGTTGACAGCCGCGAACAAACAACGTTGCTTCCACCCAAGGGCGTTCGTGTTGTTTTAGGCGGGCGTATTGTTGATACCAAAGGTCGTCTTGGGTTAAAGAAAATCATCCTGAGTGACGGGCAAGACGTTGCTGCGGATTGTTTGGCTGTCTCTGGCGGGTGGTCACCTAATGTGCATTTAACGTGTCATCAACGGGGCATACCCGTTTGGGACGATAAGATCGTTGGATTTGTTCCGGGCGCAACGTTGCCAATGGGCATGGCTGTTGCAGGTGCTGCCAATGGGGTGATGACCTTAAACGCCTGTTTGCAAAGCGGCTTGGATGCGGGAAATTCGGTTGTTGAGGCTTTGGGCCGAACTGTTTCCAAAAGTAAAACACCAAAGGCTCAAGATGAAGTCTCTGCGGCTTCTGCATTTTGGTATGTCAACGAAAGCAAAGGCCGTGCCTGGTTGGATTTACAAAACGATATTACCGCCAAAGATGTAAAATTATCGTATCAAGAAGGGTTTCGATCTGTGGAGCATTTAAAGCGCTACACAACGATTGGCATGGCAACGGATCAGGGCAAAACATCGAATATTTTGGGCCTTGCTGTAATGGCAGAAATTTCAGGCAAGTCTATTGCAGAAACCGGAACAACTATATTCCGTCCACCCTACACCCCTGTTTCCATCGCTGCTTTAGCAGGGCGCAGCCGGGGCAAGGATTTCAGGCCCGCACGGTTAACGCCATCGCATAATTGGGCAGCAGAGCAGGGCGCGGTTTTTGTTAATACCGGGGCGTGGCGGCGGGCCCAATGGTTTCCAAAAGAAGGTGAGACCCATTGGCGCCAATCTGTAAACCGGGAAGTTCTAGCAACGCGGGCTTCTGTTGGGATTTGTGATGTATCGACTTTGGGTAAAATTGATATCCAAGGCAAAGATGCGACTGATTTTATAAATCGGGTATATGCCAATGCCTTTGCAAAGTTAGCCATCGGTAAAACGCGCTATGGATTGATGCTGCGTGAAGATGGGCTGGTGATGGATGATGGGACGACGGCGCGTTTGTCGGAACATCATTATTTAATGACAACAACCACTGCCAACGCCGTATCTGTTTTCCGGCACTTAGAGTTTTGTCATCAATGCCTATGGCCAAATTTGGACGTTCAATTGATCTCGGCTACGGAACAGTTTGCGCAAATTGCTGTTGCGGGGCCAAATTCCCGCAAACTACTAGAAAAGATAATTGATCCCGAATACGACATTTCTAACGATGCATTTGCGTTTATGGCGTGTGGCGATATTACGGTTTGTGGTGGTATCAAATCGCGACTTTTTCGAATCTCATTTTCGGGGGAACTGGCATATGAAATTGCCGTTCCAACGCGTTATGGCGATAGCTTGATGCGGGTTTTGATGGATGCGGGGGACGAATTTGATGTCACCCCCTATGGCACTGAAGCGCTTGGCGTGATGCGAATTGAAAAAGGCCATGCGGCGGGGAACGAGCTTAATGGCCAAACAACGGCATTAAACCTAGGGTTAGGTAAAATAGTTTCACGCAAAAAGGATTGCATCGGAAATATCCTTTCTTTGCGCGAAGAAATGGTGCGCAATGATGGGTTGCGGTTGGTTGGATTTAAGCCTGTTGATCCGGCGATGAGTTTGAACGCAGGTTCTCATTTCATTGGTGTTGGGGCCGAGGCAAAAACATCAAACGATCAAGGGTGGATGTCATCCGTCACTTATTCGCCAAATCTAGAAACATCAATTGGTCTTGGGTTTATAAAATCGGGTGATCAGCGCATGGGCGAAAAAGTACGTGCAGTTGATTTGGTTAACAACAAATCTGTTGAGGTTGAAATAACAAGCCCACATTTCTTTGATCCGGAAGGGGGGCGTTTACGTGTTTGATTATAAACTGAGCCCAAAATCACCCTTAGATGGGTTTGTTCTTGAAGCCGATGGTGCGCGGTTACGCGAAATCAATGGGTTTGCATTAATATCTATAGCCGCACCTCATCAAGGGGAGGGGGCATTAAAAAGTGTGCTGAAAAACACTTTGGGAATAGATCTTCCAAAACCTGGGTTTAGTTCTCGTTCTGAAACCACGCCAGATATAACGCTGATGTCGGTTGGTCATGATCAGTGGTTTGTTCGGTTTTTAGAAACTGAAAAGTCATCCGTTGAGTGGGTTGCGGATGCGGTTGGAAATTTCGCCGCAATAACGGATCAGTCGGATTCTTGGACTCAAATAGAACTGTCGGGCATTAGCGCACGGATGTCGTTAGAGTGCGTATTGCCTGTGGATACAGACCCATCGGTTTTTCCGGAAGGGGCGGTTTCAAGAACCGTCCTTGAGCATTTAGGCGTGATTGTTACACGTCAACCGAATGCCGCCGATGGGGGAGGCTATTGCTTCTTATTGTTGAGCCCTCGTTCATCGGCTAAGTCGTTCCTACATGCACTAACAGGGTCACCGCCGTTTCATTTTTAGACACTTCTATCGTATCTCGTCAAATCGTGAACGGGTATGCTAAATATGCTTGCTCGAAAAATACGTTATTTGAAAAGATTTACGAATAAAATTGAAGAGTATACATCCTTAATTATTGGCTTGTTCATTGTTGCTATCATGATTACTGGCGTTGTTATGATTAATAGTAGGTTGAACAAAAGTGCGGCTGTATCTGAGAAGTCATAGAAGATTAAAGCTGGGAAATCAAAAGAAAGAGCCGCAAATATCGTCTATCTGATCTATATTAATTAGGTCTTTCATATATACAGTGAGCTTAACCCTCAAACATTCGTAAGCGAGCGTTATTGATGTGGGTTTGCATTTTTTTTTGGGCCCTGGCTGGATCTTTGTCTTGGATCGCGTTGTAAACCGCTTCATGCTCATCCTGGACACTTTGCATGCGTTCCGATGTTCGTTTTAGGGATAAATTGCGGGTTAACTTCATGCCAATTTGAATATGCGTTTTCATTGATGCACGGGTTGAGACAAAAAACTGGTTTTCAGTCGCTTCGGCAATTGCTGAATGGAATTGCTCATCCGCATCGACGCCAAGCTCTTTGGTTTGGATGGCACTTTGCAGGGCATCTAAGCCATTTTTTATTTGGACCAAATGTTCTTCCGTTCGCCGTTCAGCTGCTAAAGCGGCCCCAGCCCCTTCAACAGCAGCTCGAAATTCAAAACATCGCTGAATATCTGCAATTGATCCAACGGGGGCAAAATCAAGCATTTGTGAAGCAGGGCGTCGGATTACAAAACTGCCGGACCCTTGCCGTGATGAAATAACTTCATCTTGTCGCAATCGGGCGAGTGCTTGGCGCAAGACGGGGCGTGAAACTTCGAGCTGTTTAGATAGTTCAATTTCAGTAGGTAGTTTGGAGTTTTCTGGAAATTGCCCATCGACAACCTTAGCTAATATTCGCTCATACGCTTGGTCGCTAAGTTTCCAGTCGCGTGTGTTGGGTGAAACCATCTAAAATTGATCTTTCTGGACAAGCCATAAGTGAAGATATTTAATTAGTATAGTAAAAAATTTGTATTAATTTGTCAATTTGAACTACATTGCTTGGTGGTAACCGTTTCAAACTTGGGAGGCAGGCAGGCTTCTAGTGCCATAAAGTCTTTGGAACAGGAAAGAAAAGTGTGTTTGATTTCAGGTGGCTGATAATAGCAGCAACCTGCTTCGAACCGGTACTGTTGTCCATCCTCAAAAAGCATTTCTGCTGATCCTTTTAATACGTAGACAAACTGGTCTTCTAAGACATGGTAATGTCGTTTGCTGAATTCCGTTACAGCATTCTCTGCCCATATAATATGAGCCAGAATAGCTTCGTTGGTGGCTTTGGTAATACCTAAATCCCGGTAGCTGGAATAACTACGCAGGCCTTGAACCTCGAATACGCCATCTTCCGAGTTTTGCAAAGAAAGGCGCGCAGGCACGTCTGCATCTTCATTATAGGTGCTTGGGTCATCTTCTTAGGTGCCAAAGTCTGCTGGAGTGCAGATTTCTAATGTTTCGAAATCATCTGTACACGATACGCGCGTGTGCTTGATGTTGGGCGGCATATGAAACGCACAGCCTTCATCCAATTGAACAATGCCGGTTCCTTCAAACCGCATAACAGGAGAGCCTTTAAGGACCAAATTCCATTGATTGGTAACAACGTGATGATGCAGCTCGCCTTCTTCGGTAAGGGCGCGTGATACTTTGTTGATTTGCGCAACAATACCCCCGTTGGATACTTCAGCAGTACCCAAGTCCCTATATGTAAAATAATCCCGAAGGCCACGCGTCCTAAAAAGAGCTGGATCACTATGTTGAACTGATGCTTTGATGGGCATGTTTTATTACCTTATGCACAAATGGATTTGAGCTTGATCTTCTATTGTATGAATTGGTGGATCAAATAATATGGCTCCTTGGTTGATAGCATGGAAGAGTTCTTGAAGTCGGAGGTAGAATTTTGTTCTCCCATTTTAAGAAAATTGCATTATCCTGTAACTGTATTGGGGGAAATAGAAACCCCTTTGAAACGTATTAATTCTTTGGAGCATTTACATGAAATTCAATTACTTATTGGGCGCACTGAGCATTAGTGCTGTCGCAATCTCATCTATCGCGTCAGCCGAAACCCGCGTTACTTATAAATCAGCGAAAACGACATCGTCTTATTATCAAATGGCTGTGCAAATTGCGGAAGCAATGAAAGCCGGATCAAAAGGTGAAATCATTGTCACCGTTGAAGAAAGCCAAGGTTCCGTGCAAAACGTTATGGAAGCGGCTGTAAGAACCAATAACTACGTTTTCACAACCCCACCGGTTTTGGTCAGATTAGCCAAAGCTGGTAAAGCGATGTTTAAGGGTAAAGAAAACCCAAAATTTGGTGAAATTCGTGCCCTTTTCCCAATCCCATCATTAACCATGCATTTCGTTGTTCGCTCTGATGGCGGCATTAAAGATTTTGCCGGATTGGAAGGCAAAACGATTTTGATTGGTAAAGGATCGTTTGGTGCTAAAGAAGGGGCTAAGTATCTGAAATTGTTCGGCCTTGAAGGTAAAGTGAAACTTGCAAATGTTGAGCTATCAAATGCAGTTCCTGCCCTTAAAAATGGCCAAATCGATGGTTTTGTAACTGCGGGTTCATACCCAGCACCTAACGTCATTGAAGCCGCAGCGGGTACTGGCGTTAATATTCTAACCTTATCGGAGGATCAAATTAAGAAAACAAAACGCAGCCGTTTGGTCATTCCTGCCGGAACATATGCGGGTCAAAAATCCGACATCGTAACAACCTCACTTCCCGTGGTTGCTTATACAACAACCAGTATGGACGATGACACAGCTTATGCGTTGACCAAAACATACTGGTCAGAAAAGAAAAACATGGGCGCATCTGCTGCATGGTGGAACGGTGTTGCTGAAAAGTTAATGGCCAACATCAAAGGCAAAATTCATTCGGGTGCTTTGAAGTTCTACGCAGAAAAAGGCTTTGCTATCACTGATGCACAAAAGTGAGTTAGGGTCTTGAGCCGAAGTTGAAGTTGTAAATTTAAATTTCCGGAGTTTCTCATATGTATGGCTCCGGAAATTTTGATTTAAAGACCAACACAATTCAATAAAGATTTTTAAAATGAATGAAATATCCATCCCGCAACGCATCTTTTGGTGTAGCCTTGGTGCGGTTTCAATGGCGTTCCATTTGAGCCTGATTTTTTCAGGCCTAACTCCAAACTTAATCAGCCGCCCCATGCACATGGCACTTGCGTTGCCGTGGGTCTTTATTCTGTCTGCGCGCAACACCTTCGAGCGTCGAGTTGGCATTTTCCTAACCACACTCGGTTTTGCCGCCTGCTTTTATATTGCCTACAACGAAGCCACTTTGGGCGACCAATACGGCTCAATAAGTGGTGATCTGCAATTGGTTGTCGCATGTAGTTTGATTGTCGTCGTGCTGGAAATGACGCGCCGGGCCATTGGTTGGCCGATGCCGATGGTCGCAATTTTGGCGCTAGCTTATGGATTGTGGGGCGCATATTTGCCGGGAGAATTTGGTCACCCCGGAATGCCGCTGCAAAGTTTTTTAGGCACCATAACCATTGCTGAAGGTGGGATATGGGGCAAATTAACCGGTGTTTCGGTCAATATCGTCGCGATTTTTGTGATATTTGGTGCGATTCTGAATGCCGGGGAGGCTGGTCAGGGATTTATGAATTTAGCGACGGCTGCTGCGGGGCGCTTAAAAGGCGGGGCGGCCAAAGTCTCAGTTTTATCATCCGCCTTCTTTGGTTCCATTTCAGGCTCCGCTTCTGCAAACGTTGCCTCTACAGGCGCGATTACGTTGCCTGCTATGACAAAATTAGGATACCCACGCGCCTTGGCTGGGGCTGTTGAAGCGGTTGCGTCGTCAGGCGGGCAAATTATGCCGCCGTTAATGGGGGCGGGGGCGTTCGTGATGGTGGAGCTAACTGGCGTTCCCTATACAGGCATCATGATGGCCGCCCTGTTGCCAGCGCTGCTTTACTTCATGACGGTATGGATTGGCATTAATGCGTTTTCGTTGCGTTATGATTTAAGCGGGTTAACAGCGGATCAAACACCAAAATTAAAAACAGTTCTTATCACATCCGGATTTTTCTTGATCCCTTTCAGTGTCTTGTTGTGGGGCATGTTTGTTGGCGGATACACGCCACAATTTGCTGCAAGCTTAGCGATTTTGGCAGGCGCTGGATTGTTGTTGGTGGATGGAAAGCTGAGCTTTGGTTTCGGCCGCACCTTGGGGCGTATCGAAAATGTGTGCATGACAGCGGGTAAACAAATAGCGATGATTGCTTCTATCATCCTGTGCGCTTCCATTGTTATTGGCGTGCTTGGGATGACGGGGCTGGGGGTCAAAATAACGTCGTTTATTTTGGCTGGGTCGGGGGGCATGGTTTGGCCTGCGCTAATTTTAACCGCGCTTGCGTGTTTGGTTCTGGGCATGGAAGTCCCAACAACAGCCGCTTATGTGATTTGCGTGTCTGTTGCCGGACCTGCCCTTCAAAAATTAGGAATTCCATTACTTCAGGCTCACCTGTTTGTGTTTTGGTTTGCCTTGTTGAGCACCATAACGCCCCCTGTTTGTGGGGCAGTCTTTATTGCCGCCGGAATTGTTCAAGAAAACTGGTTAAAGGTTGCCGGTGCATCTATGGCACTAGGGATCGGCCTTTATTTGGTGCCGTTGGCAATGATTGCCAATCCAGCGCTGATTGAACTAGGATCGTCGCCCTTTATGGCATTAGCAATGTTTGCAAAGGTTGGGCTTG
The DNA here is from genome assembly GCA_028825025.1 of Rhodospirillales bacterium. Classification (GTDB taxonomy): domain Bacteria; phylum Pseudomonadota; class Alphaproteobacteria; order Rhodospirillales; family Casp-alpha2; genus JABMNT01. The sequence continues at coordinate 23,719 of JAPKAX010000018.1, forward strand.
GGTTGGTTGCTATTTCCTTCGGTGTGATTGCCCCCAAGCCGATTTTGATGCGGTTTGCTTTAATTTGTGTTGGTGGCTTGTTATTGTTTGTTCAGATTTAGGGTCTGGACCAATTAATTTGAAGGAATTTCTATATAATCCGCTATTGTGTTTTTGTTATGTTCCGTGCCAAATTTTCCAAATACTATAAACAAGTCGTTTATACCATGCTCTATGATTTACGCGATGTTGTTCCGAGGCTTGTCGATGCATCGTTTGGCCCTAACGTAAGCCCTGAAGGCAAATCGCGTGGCTTCGATGATGGTTTTACTATGGATTTCAAAGGTGTGGCTGCGCGTGATACGTATTTAGATCACCCTGAACATAAAAAAGCCGGTGCTCAACTGGTTAGCCTTTTAGAAGGCGGATGGGAAGGATTGATGGTTTTTGACCTTGACGTTTAGCTTCATTGAAAATGGAAAACAGATCCAGTTATGCCTTCGAAAATGATCAACACGGAAACCCTTTAAAGTCAGGTTGTCGA
>JAPKAX010000019.1 GCA_028825025.1 Rhodospirillales bacterium
AAACGAGTGTTCGTTGGTAGTTCAATCGATAAACTGAATATACCAAAAGACTTCTATTGGCTTGACCCCAATTCTCAACAAGCCAAAGATATAGAGCGCTTTCGTTGGTTTAGTCAGGGTTATTTAGCGCAAGACCCTGTGCACCCATACAAAATCATTGATGTGCGTTATTCGATGATCCCCAATGAGATCGCAGCTTTGTGGTCAATTGAGCTTTCGCAAACAGCACAATTAAAAGCGCACGTTCAGTTTTTGACCCATCGTGGGAACGTTTCAGAACAAATGCAAAAGCTTTGGAGCATGGTGTTTGGAAACCCGTGAGCAGTTCTTGAGTTTATATCCAGTAAAGCTCTCATATGCCCAAAGTGAAATCGAGTTTCGTCCCGAAACCGCCCTCAAACACCCTAAAAAATTCACAAGACACCCCAGCCTTATCGACAAAATGCAGGAATATCGGTTATCCAGTTTCTAACGGTTTTCCAGTTGGTGATGCTTCTGATGGGTAAACTACAGATACGCCACCAACTGATATGTCATTTAAAAGTCTTCCTGTGAAAGGTTGCCCGTCGTTAATGTGCACTCGTTTATCAACTGTCGACCTTTCGTGTTTACGCATTTCAACTGTTCCCATGAGACACCCTCTCGAATTTTCGTTTAAGGGCGCGAGAATGCATGGCTAGGTTTGCTTAAATCTGAACACTGAGTTTTACATGTGTTGCTGAGGATTAATTGGTATTAACTCATATTACAAAACTCAATTTACCAAAGGGTTCTTAGTTCCCTTATTCAGCAGCCTACTTTTAGTATGCAATGAGATTCATCAAGCAAAATTTCTCTTAAGCCTCAATAGGATCAAACTCGCGGTGAGCAATCCATTCTTCGCAGTTGAAAGCGTAGATATGGTTGTCGACATGGCTAAGAGATAAATAAACAATCGTTCGTCCAAAAGGCGAGATGTTTGGTGGGCTGGCGTATACAAGTAAGGATGAGAACATCAGCATGCTGCCCGCCTAACCGGTTACTGCAACGCATCCCCCTGTTCAGCTAATTCGATTACTTTATCCCGACCAAGCGTCCAAAGTGGATATGAGGTCATCTCTAAATCATGGCCAGCTTCAACCACACCGCTTTTATGACAGCCCGGAATAAAAAATAGCGGGCCATTTGCGGCTGTCACATCATCAAGAAACACGGTAATATTTATAGCGCGTGGTTCGGGCATTTCGTTATCGCGTTTCCAAGTTCCGTAGTCTTGATTTCTAGAAAAGTAATACAGAGCAAGAAATGGGTCGACCGGGGGCAGACATCGTGTCACATACTTGCATCTTTAAGTATCATCTAAAAAAGAAAACTTATAATGTCGCAACAACCACAAGCAATGAACCGAACAGGCTGGGGATTGTTGTTGCTGTTGTCTGTTCTTTGGGGCAGTTCTTTTTTCTTTGCAGGTGTTAGCGTTAAGGAACTGCCGCCGTTGACAGTTGTTTTGGTGCGGGTTGGTTTGGCTGTATGTATGCTGCTACCTGTTTTTTGGTATTATGGGTACAAGCTTCCGGCAACATTCAAAGATTGGGTGCCTTTTATCGGCATGGGGCTTCTTAACAACGTTTTACCGTTCGGCCTTCTTTTTAATGCTCAAACTCAGATTACCGTTGGTTTGGTCTCAATTATTAACGCCATGACGCCACTGTTTACCGTTGTCGTGATGACAGCATTTGGTGAAGAAAAACTGACACTTAATCGTTTTATTGGTGTTTTTCTGGGTATTGTTGGGGTGGCTGAGTTGCAAGGTTTTGACGGATCAATGGATGGGGCGCAAACATTTGGGATACTGCTGGGGCTTGGTGCCACTTTAAGTTATGGGTTTTCAGCACTTTGGGCGCGGCGTCATTTAACGGGTGTCCCCCCCTTAAAATCGGCAACGTGTCAGCTGATGTGTTCGACCGTGATTATGATCGTTGTCGTATCTATTTTTGAGCAACCATGGACGCTTGATCCGCCCAGTGGAAAAGTTTGGTTATCGTTGATCTGTATGGCGCTGTTTGGAACCGCCATCGCCTATATCGTATTCTTCAAAATATTGGTTAGCTCAGGTGCCAGCAATGTCATGCTGGTGACCTTGCTCATTCCAATTACAGCAATGATGCTAGGCTATGCTTTTTTGGACGAAGTTATTCAAGTACAAGAAATTTTCGGTGCGTTGGTCATTGCCTGTGGTCTGTTGTTCATCGATGGACGCATACTTAAATGGTTCACCCGTAAATAACAGGTTTATAGTTTTATGAAATCGTAATGCCGCTATCTATGGACATGATTTGCCCGGTGATCACGTTTGATTCATCAGATGCTAAATATACAGCTAAGTCGGCAACGTTTTCGGGTTCAATAAAGCCTAATAAATGATCTTTTTGTTGATCCAGTATTTGAGGGTCTTCGATTAAAAATTTTTTTAGTCGTTCTGTTCGTGTGACTGATGGGGCAATGGCGTTGACCCTAATTTTATCAGGAGCGTATTCCACCGCCATGGACCGCGTAACCGATGCAATCGCCCCTTTGGCTGCAGTATAGCAATCTCTACCGCCCATCCCCATTAAGGCCAAGTTGGAGGACATGTTGATCACGGATCCGCCTCCAGCCTTGATGATTTCAGGAATTGCGTATCTGGAGCCCAAAAAAGCACCGTAGACATCGAGTTTCATAACTCGCCAAAACTCTTCGTCTGGAAAATCTGTAACCCGACCATCATTCATAGTCGACCCGCCTGCGTTATTATGAAGGATGCTTAGGCTGCCAAATTGATTAATGCAACGCTTTACCGCATTGTTTGTACTATCGTGATCTGTGATATCGGTTTCAACAAAAAGGCCTTCACCGCCACTGGTAAATCCGTTTGTTTCTATCAGCTTTTGCGTCTCATTTCCGGCTTCGATATCAAGGTCTGCAATTAAAACTTTTGCACCTTCTTCAGCAAACCTAATGGCTGTAGCGCGGCCAATTCCTTTGCCAGCACCTGAAATAAACGCCACCTTACCTGTCAGTCTTGCCATAGTTAATAACTCCCACAAAAAGTTGTTTTTATTTAAGCACAATTAATTAAATATTCTGGATCAAGCTGAGTAAAGAAATGTTTCAATTTATCCCCTGTTTTTTGACACGTGGTTCCTATATAGAATAATTCTAGCCTTCGAAGTATTTGATTTAAAAGCAATGCTTTCTGGAGGAGTTCTTAAACAATTCACAAATGCAGGATGCTTAAAGTGATCAAAATGAATTTTCTAAAAATAACCTCAGCTTTGTTTTTATCGATTGGGATTGGGTTATCTGTTGCCACCCCCCTATCCAGCCCGAAAGCCAGCGACACGTTTGTCTTTACCGCCATTCCTGATGAAGATGAAAGCCGTTTACGCCAGCGGTTCAATAAAGTTGCCGACTATTTAGGTCAGAAATTAGGTGTGTCGGTTAAATATATTCCAGTTAAATCCTATGCTGCTGCCGTTGCTGCGTTTCGAAACGATCAAGTTCAATTGGCGTGGTTTGGTGGATTGTCTGGAGTGCGTGCCCGATCATTAGTTTCAGGATCGAAAGCTATTGCGCAAGGGTTTGAAGACAAAGCGTTTGAGACCTATTTTATTGCTCATTCCAGCACTGGGTTAAAAAGTTCCCCCGCATTCCCAAAGGGCATAGCCGGTAAGGTTTTCACTTTTGGTTCCAAAGGCTCCACATCTGGGCGGTTGATGCCTGAGTTCCATATCCGTGAGAACTTAGGGAAATCACCCCATGATGCGTTCAAAAAAGTAGGCTTCAGTGGCAATCACTCCAAGACCATTCAGCTTGTTCAATCGGGCGCTTATCAAGTCGGCGCAGTTAATTTTAAGGTTTGGGAAAATGAGCTGAAAGCTGGAAAAATTGATACATCCAAAGTCTCTATCATTTGGAAAACACCACCGTATCCTGATTACCAATGGACCATTCGGGGTAATGTTGATGGGCGTTGGGGGGCTGGATTCGAAGATCGCGTCAAGGAAGTTTTGTTGAATATGAGGGATAAAGACTTATTATCGTCTTTCCCGCGCTCAAGCTTCATTTCCGCATCGAATTCTGACTATCAGCCGATTTTGGATGTAGCAAAAGCGATTAAACTGATCGATTGACCTGAAATAAAATGCTGTTTCAATTAAACAACGAGAATTTGGGCTATAAACAAAGCACTGTTTTGCACAATATTTCTTTGTCGATTGCAAAGGGCGAGCGCGTCGCGTTGGTGGGTGAAAGCGGTGCCGGTAAATCGACGTTGTTATCGGCCCTGCAAACCCGCTTCAAAGATAAAGCAGCATTAATCCCGCAAGATGTTGGATTGGTTCGTAATTTAAGCGTTTTTCACAACATATACATGGGGCGTCTAAATGCCCATGGGGCTGGGTATAATTTGCTCAATTTGGCGTGGCCTCAAAAGCGCGAAGTCGACCAAATTAAACCGTTGGTCGAGCAATTGGGCTTGGCTGATAAGTTGTTTAAAGTAGCCGGCGAGCTTTCAGGCGGGCAACAACAACGCACAGCCGTGTGTCGTGCCCTCTACCAAGGTGGCTCGGCCGTGATTGGTGACGAGCCGGTTTCTGCTGTTGATAGTCACATGGCAAGCACCATCATGAAGGCCTTGAATACCGAGTTCGATACCGTTGTTTTAGCCCTTCACGATGTGGATTTGGCACTTAAATTTTCAAGCCGAATTATTGGCATAAAAGCCGGTGCCATTAGCTTTGATCAGCCAACCGATGAACTATCCCGCCAAGACCTAGATTTTTTGTATGAGGGATAAGGGTGAGTAAGCTTCTTTCTATACCTGATGCCCTATTAAACCGGCCCCAAAACTCATCCATGGTTGGTACCAGTTTTATGTTTGTCTGTGTGGCGTTGGTTTGTCTTTATTTAGCAGACATCTCTATTTCAACCTACGACCCGTGGTTAGAAATTCACCGCATGATGTTGGGCGTGATTACGCCCGATTTTTTCGCCATTGATGCCATTGGTTCCGCTCTGGTTAAAACCGTGGCCTTTGCGCTTGTGGGCGTTTCACTAGGGGCCGTTAGCGGCTTTTTTTTGGCTCAGGTTTATCATTTAAGAACGGTGCGTTTGGCGTGCTCGTTAGTGCGCTCTGTTCATGAGCTTTTTTGGGCTTTGATCTTTTTACAAATGTTGGGCTTAACGCCACTGACCGGCATCCTTGCCATCGCCCTGCCATATGCTGGGATTTGCGCTAAGGTGTATTCTGAAACGTTTGAAGAAGCCGAGGCATCGGCTTTGCAAGCAGTACCCTTAGGCAGCGGCATCGTTTCCACCTTCTTTTATGCGCGCTTGCCCGAAGTTTGGGTTCATATCGTCAACTACACCGGTTATCGTTTTGAATGCGGTTTGCGCTCGAGCGCTGTACTTGGGTTTGTAGGCTTACCAACCTTGGGTTTTTATTTAGAATCTGCCTTTAATGAAGGCAATTATTCTGAAGTTTCCGCCCTGCTGATTACGTTTTATGTTTTAATCGCCACCATTCGGTATTGGTTACGACTCAAGTTTTTAGGCGTTTATTTGATTGCGGCACCTTTTTTGTTGGGCGGTGGAGCGGATATAAAGTTGGGCAATGTTATGCGGTTTTTGACCGTCGATATTGTCCCTGCCCCGTTGCGCGGGTCTGATTTGTTGGATGCCTCTAACTGGATGAAATTTTTCAGTTGGGCCCAAAATATGCTCACCGATCAAGCCTTGCCTGGCATCATAGCGACCATCGTTTTGACCCAAATCGCCCTTGTTGGAACGGCATTTCTAAGTCTTGCGTTTTTTCCACTTATTTCAGAAAAATTTTTGGGTAAATACGGCCGGATGGTTGGGCATCTGTTTTTGGTTATCGTGCGCTCAACCCCTGAATTTATTTTGGCCTACGTGTTTTTGCATTTGTGGGGCCCGTCCATGTTGCCCGCCATTATTGCCCTATCGCTCCATAACGGAGCGATTATTGGCCATTTGATGGGGCGTTATAGTAACGAGATACGGCTTCGCCCGGACCACGCCAACGGGGTTAATTTATATGGATATGAAATTGTCCCTCGGCTTTATGGGCAGTTTTTGGCATTTCTGTTTTACCGCTGGGAAGTGATCATGCGTGAAACCGCAATACTTGGCATTCTGGGCATTGCGACACTGGGGTTTTATGTGGATAGTGCGTTGGCAGATATCCGCCTTGATCGGGCGATGTTTTTGATCGCTATAACGGCGCTTTTAAACGTCGGTATTGATAGTTTATCGCGCCACATTCGACAACGGTTGCGCCTCAGTCGCACCGTACAAAATCATTCTAGGGTCTCGACCCAAGCTGACGGAAAATAAGACTTATGAAAACATCATCCCAGCCCGTGTTAAAAGACCTCGTCCTAATCGGTGGCGGGCATTCCCATGTGGCTGTTGTTAAAAGTTTTGGCATGAAACCCATTCCGGGCGTCCGCTTAACCGTCATATCGCGCGATGTTCATACTCCCTATTCCGGCATGTTGCCGGGGTATGTTGCTGGCCATTATGGTTTTGACGAAGTGCATATTGATTTGCGCCCACTAACTCAATTTGCCGGGGCGCGTTTGTACCATGATGAAGCGGTGCGGATTGACCCTCTCAATAAAACTATTATTTGCAAGGGCCGTCCGCCGGTCCCGTATGATGTGTTGTCGATCAATATAGGCTCAACGCCGCGCATCGGTAACATTCCGGGTGCGGCTGATTTTGCTGTTGCCGTTAAACCAATTAGTAGGTTTGTTGATCGCTGGCAAAAGCTGTTGGACCGGGTTATCGCACATCCGGGATCGCACAAGGTTTGCGTTGTTGGCGCGGGTGCTGCGGGTGTTGAATTACTACTCGCCATTCAATTCAGATTACAAAATGAGTTGGCGGGTTTGGGCCGCAGTTCAGAAGATCTGATTTGTCATTTGGTTAGCAAATCCGAACACATAATGCCGGCGTTCCCGTCCGCAGTAGCCAAGCGGTTTGATTCGATTTTGGATGAACGGGGCGTTCAGGTTCACAGGGGCGTTGAAGCCAGTGGAGCTGAAGAAGGCGTGCTTATTCTATCCAACGGGGATCGCTTGGAAGTCGATGAAACGTTGTTTGTCACGGCTGCGGGTGCGGCTCCTTGGTTGGCGGAAAGTGGCTTAGAAGTTGATCAACACGGTTTTGTTAAAGTCGAAGATACCCTACAGGTTTTATCCCAGCCCGATATTTTCGCGGCGGGCGATGTCGCCGCTGTGGTTAATCACCCGCGCCCCAAAGCCGGAGTTTTTGCGGTTCGTCAAGGAAAAGCCCTAACTGATAATCTGCGCCGGGTGTTGTTAAAAAAACAACCCAAACCGTTTTCGCCTCAGTCGTCCATATTGGCGCTGATTAGCTCTGGTGATAAATACGCAGTGGCGTCAAAGGGTGTTTTCACGTTCGCTGGAAAAGCCCTTTGGACGTGGAAAGATTGGATTGATCGGCGGTTTATGGAAAAGTTTTCTGACCTGCCCGAAATGAAAGAAGACGAAGCGCCGGGTGTCAATCAAGCGCTGACCAATCCTCAAACGCTCAAGGAAATTTCAGCCATCGCCATGCGGTGCGGCGGCTGCGGGGCCAAAGTCGGTGCTGGTGTTTTAACGCGGGCATTATCGGAATTAAAACCCGCGCCCCGCGATGATATTATCATCGGATTGCACGACCCAGACGATGCCGCCGTGGTTGAAGTCCCCGCTGGGAAAGTCATTGTTCATACGGTGGATTATTTCCGCTCGTTCATTGATGATCCGTATGTGTTCGGCAAAATTGCCGCCAACCATAGCCTCAGCGATATTTTTGCCATGGGCGGTGAAGCGCAATCTGCTCTGGCTATAGCAACTGTTCCTTATGGGATCGAGGCTCAGGTGGAAGCGACACTCAACCAAATGATGGCTGGGGCTATGGAAATGTTGAACGATGCCAACGCCGCACTAGTTGGAGGGCATACCAGCGAAGGGGCTGAATTGGCGTTGGGGTTCTCGGTCAATGGTTTGGCTGATAAAGACAAAATTTTACGTAAATCCGGCCTTGTTCCCGGCAACGTTTTAATCCTGACCAAAGGGTTGGGCACGGGCACTTTGTTCGCCGCTGATATGCAACAAAAAGCCAAAGGCCGTTGGATCGATAGCGCCTTGGATAGCATGATTTTATCGAACCGATTGTCGGCTGAATGTCTGTTCCGTCATGGGGCAACGGCGTGTACGGATGTCACTGGGTTTGGCATGCTCGGCCACATGGTTGAAATGATCCGCCCATCGGGTGTCGATGTCGAGATTGAAATGAGCGCTCTGCCGATTATGGACGGCGCGTTGGAAACGGTGCGCATGGGAATTTTAAGCACCCTGCAACCGGCCAACGTCCGCCTGCGCCGCGCGATCCGAAATCAAGAGCAAGCGATCACTTCAGAGCTCTATCCCCTAATCTTCGACCCCCAAACCTCCGGCGGCCTGCTAGCAAGCGTCCCCGCCGAAAATGCCGAATCCTGTTTGAAAGAATTGATATCAACAGGCTACCCCGCGTCTTGTATCGTCGGAAAAGTAACGGAGCAGAGTGAACATTTGGAGCCGGTCACGTTGGTGGTTTAGGTTTCATTTTGTTCTGTTAAGACTTCCTCGTAGAATATGGAATTTGATTTCGTATCATCGATGAGTTCGTGGTTACAGACATTGATGGCATTGTAAATGTATTCTTTGTCATCTGAAAACAGTAACCTAAGGACGTCTTGGCGGCCAACTAAGCCAGAGGGGTGAAGGAAATCGGGGATTTTGCTGTCTGGCTTTTTATCATGGATCAGTTTGTGAAAGGCGGTTCCAGCACCAGAACCAATGCCCCTTGATGCAATATCAAGGGGCTATCTTTTGTAAAATCTTTATTAAATATCGTTGTGAGTGCCGTTCTCCAAAACCGATAGCGCATTTCTAAAGTGTCTGGATTAATATCTTGGACATTAATATATGGAATAAAAGTTAGCTCGAAATCGAGTAAAGTGATTTCTGACCATTATGGGGCTATGCGTGTACCTGTAATTGATCCCAATAGTTCAAAAATGCCTTATGTGATTAGCTTGGGCTTGTTCGGGGATCAATAAAATTTGGGCAAAGTTTTATTTTGGCAACCCATCTATATTTATTTATCTGACATATTACTTTGTAGTTATTTGCTAAAATTCAAATTTTTATTAGTTTTTAAATGTCAAACCCTTAGATAAGAAATGCCATCAGCAGTACAGAGTGTTTATAAGCCCATTCCAAGCCGCTGCCTCTTGTTCAGGCGTAAACCGTTCCCGCAGATTTTGGCAGGCCTTTTGAAGTTGAGCCAAAAAATCCCAGTCTGTTTCTACTTTGTTGAGCAAAACTGAGAGCGCTTGTTCGTCGTGGACGGGATAGAGGCCGGGGTAGTCTTTTCCTAGCAATCCTGTATTGCCGGGGATATTGGAGGCGATGATGGGGACGCCGGCGGTGATGGCTTCTGAGATTACGTTGGCCCCGCCTTCTTGATTGGATGACAGCACCATCAACTGGGTTTTTGCAAATTCACGGCGAACTTGGCCGGCTGTGACTTCGCCTTTCCAATGATAGCGCGGGTTTGCAGTTTGTTCTTTTATTGCTGCATTTTTCCATGTGTCGTTGTGGGCTTTGCCCAGATGAAAGACCCGGATTTTTGATGTTTCTGGTAATAGTCCTGCGGCCAAGGCCGTGCGCAACGGGTCTTTTTCATCTCGTAAATGACCAATCACACAAATATCGAAATGGCGCTTTGATGGTTTGCGGGGCGACGTTAGGGGCGTTGCGGATTGGGCGATGACGTGCAGTTTTTTGATTAAGTGTTTTGGTAAGGCTTCATGAATTTGATCGTGCAAACAAACCAGTGCGTCAGCTTTTTCCATGGCGGGTAAAGTGACGGCTGGGGCGGATTTCAAAAACGTATTCACATCGGTGCCGCCTAAAGCAACAATCAACGGTCCGTTGGGATTCTTTTGTTTGTATAAATCAATGGCATCAGCACTGCGCCACGCATGCAAAGCGATCATTAAATCACATGGAGCTCCATCGTATTCGGTGCTGATTTGGGTGGTATGGCCTTGAGCACACAGAAACCGGGCCCAGCGTACAGCCGATGTGCGGTTCCCGTTTTTTGAGTGTTTCTTTGCAGGCGTGATCAGGGTAATTTTCATAAGACACATCCAAGGGGGTTTTAATGACGCTAAGAGTTAGTACGGCATACTTAACCGCTACATTGCAAGATGCCAGAGCACGAACACTCGAACTTGTGAACGGGTTGGACGAAGCTCAATTAATGGGGCCGAAAATCCGTACGGTTAATCCGCTGCGTTGGGAAATTGGCCACGTTGCTTATTTCTATGAATTCTTCATCCTGCGCCAGATGTATGGGTTTGAGAGTGTGTTGGGGCAAAAGGCCGATGAATTGTACGATTCCATTGCCGTCGCCCACGATATCCGTTGGGGTTTACCGCTGTTATCAATGCCCGAAACTTTGGCTTACATGCAAAATGTACTAGATAAATTGTGCGAACACTTGGAACAATCCAGCGAAGATGGGATGGCATCTGAGCAAGATAGTTTCATTTATCAGTTTGGCGCGTTCCATGAAGACATGCACACTGAAGCCTTTATTTGGGGACGTCAAACCTTGGCGTACCCAACGCCTGATCTCAACTTTTCCGCCGATGTCAGTTCAGAACGCAGTGCGGGCGCATGGACTGGGTTTGCCAATGTTCCGGGTGGCACGTTTCAATTGGGTGCCAGCCCAGATGCGCCGTTTAACTTCGACAATGAAAAATGGGCCCATCCAGTTCATGTTGATGCCTTCCAAATTGCCAAAGCACCCGTCACGTGTTCAGAATTTGCAACGTTCATTAAAGACGGTGGGTATCAGAATAAGCAGTTTTGGTCCGATGCGGTTTGGGTCTATATGCAAGAACATAACTTGAAGCATCCGGGGTATTGGGTTGCTCAAGGGGATGATCAATGGGGCTTGAAGCAGTTTGATAAAATAATCCCATTGCCCGAATATGGACCGGTAAGTCACGTCACATGGCATGAAGCGACCGCCTATTGCCAATGGGCGGGCGTTCGCTTGCCAACGGAAATCGAATGGGAAGCTGCCGCCTTGGGTGAGTTTGATAATGCGGGCAATTTATCATCCACATCTAAACGCCGCTATCCGTGGGGTGAAAAAGCCCCTGATCCAACCCGGGCCAATTTAGATGGCCGGGGTTTGGGATGTGTTGATGTGGCGGCATTGCCCGACGGCGACAGCACCTTTGGATGTCGGCAAATGCTGGGTAATGTTTGGGAATGGACGGCCGATACGTTTAACCCCTACCCCGGATTTGAAGCTGATGTTTATCGGGAATATTCAGATATGTTGTTTGGATCGACCCGCGTATTGCGCGGCGGGGCGTGGACAACACGTAGCCGAATGATCCACGGTACCTTCCGAAATTTCTTTGAGCCTCACCGTTGGGATGTGTTCAGCGGCTTTCGGGTCTGCAAACTTTAAATTGGAATATTACTAAATGTCAGAACCTCAAATCTTAAACCGCTTGGCTGTCGATATTGGTGGAACCTTCACCGATATTGCCTTGGAAACGGGCGGGATTTTGTACACCATCAAGGTCCCAACAACCCCATCTGCGCCCGAACTTGGCGTTCTTGATGGGGTTAAAATGGTGATCGAACAAAGCGGTGTTGCACCAACTGACATTCGTTTGATTATCCATGGAACCACTTTGGCGACTAATGCACTAATCGAGCGTAAGGGTGCGAAAACGGCATTGATCACGACCCAAGGGCACCGCGATTCCGTTGAAATGGCCTATGAAAACAGGTTCGCCCAATATGACCTCGATATCGATCGCCCTGCCCCGCTGGTGCCGCGTTATTTGCGTTGGCCTGTGAACGAGCGGCTTGGCCCCAACGGTGAAATTATTGTCCCGTTGAATGAGAGCACCGTGCATGGTCTGATCCCATTAATTAAGGATAATAAAATTGAGTCGATTGCCGTTGGATTGCTGCATGGATATGCCAACGCCGCTCATGAAAACCGGATAGCTGAAATTTTATTGGCAACTTTACCCGATTTAAAAATCTCCTTAGCCAGTGAAGTATGTCCAGAAATCAGGGAGTACGAGCGCCAATCAACAACCTGCGCTAACGCCTATGTGCAACCCTTAATGGCCCGCTATTTGACCCGATTGAATGAAGAATTATCCGCGCTGGGTTTCCAATGCCCGTTTACGTTAATGACATCTGGCGGCGGTTTGACCGATTTAGAAACGGCTATAAAATTCCCAATCCGGCTTGTAGAATCAGGCCCTGCTGGGGGAGCTATTTTAGCCAGTCAAATCGCTGCTGAATGTGGATTAAATGAGGTTCTATCGTTCGATATGGGCGGCACTACGGCGAAGCTGTGTTTGATAGATGATGCGAAGCCCTTAATGTCTCGGACCTTTGAAGTGGGCCGGGTTTACCGCTTCATGAAAGGCAGCGGTTTGCCGATCCGAATACCAGTCATTGAGATGGTTGAAATTGGCTCAGGCGGCGGCTCCATTGCCCGGGTTGATGACTTAAACCGAATTACCGTTGGCCCCGATAGCGCGGGTGCCACCCCTGGCCCGGCCTGTTATGGGCACGGCGGAACGGAAGCCACGGTAACCGATGCGGATGTTATAATGGGGCGCATTGATCCGGATAATTTTGCTGGGGGTAAAATGAAACTATCCTTACAGGCAGCTGAAACAGCGATGGATAGCTCCGTTGCGAACCCGCTTCAATTAGAGCGCCCAATGGCGGCGTATGCGGTTGCAGAAATGGTGGGTGAAACCATGGCCAGCGCGGCCAGGGTTCATGCGACGGAATGGGGCAAAGAAATCAGTGGCCGTTCAATGATCGCTTTTGGTGGCGCTGCGCCCTTGCATGCCGGACAATTGGCTAAAAAATTAGGCATCGATAAGGTTGTTATTCCAACGGGCGCTGGTGTTGGTTCTGCTATCGGATTTTTGCGTGCGCCCGTGGCTTATGAAGTGGTCAGAAGCCGGTTTCATGCTTTGGGTAGTTTTAACGCAAAATTCGTTAATTCGATTATTGATGAAATGCGCTTAGAAGCTTTATCCATTGTTGAACCTGCTGCAATGGGAGCCCCCTTGGTTGAAACCCGGGCTGCATATATGCGCTACCAGGGGCAAGGCCATGAAATTACAGTCAAGCTTCCTGTTCGTCCTTTAACGGATGCGGATGCCAAAATTATGGGTGATTTATTCGCCGATACCTATACGCGTTTATATGGACGAATAATTCCCGGTTTAGCTATTGAGATTTTAAGTTGGACGCTGACCATAGGCACAGAAGCTTCCCAGCCAATTCCAGAAATGCCCGTTGAAAAACAACCAGCTCCACCGCCTTCAGGGCACCGAAAGCTATTTGACCCGGGGCAGAAAAAGTGGATTGAAACACCGGTTTATGAGCGCGATCAATTGATCCCAGGGACAGAAATACCTGGACCAGCGATCATCATAGAAGGCCAAACCACAACCATTGTTCCAAGTGGCTTTGATGCTCAAATCAACGGTTTGTCTTATTTAGTTCTGAACCGCCAACAGGAGGTGTCATCATGAGTGCTTCATATGATCTTGATGAAATACAAATACAAATCCTTTGGAACCGATTGTTATCAATTGTTGAAGAACAAGCCCAAGCACTAATTCGAACCGCGTTCAGTACATCCGTACGCGAAGCGGGTGATTTATCAGCCGGGGTTTTTGATTTAAAGGGCCGCATGTTGGCCCAAGCCGTGACCGGAACACCGGGACACGTTAACGCCATGGCGGCATCGGTTAATTTTTTCATGGACAAATTCCCGCCGGGTACAATGGTAGAAGGTAATGTTTATTTGACCAATGACCCATGGTTGGGAACCGGACATTTGCACGATTTTACCGTGGTCTCGCCCGTGTTTTTAAAAGGCCAAGTCGTTGCTTTGTTTGCGTCAACCAGTCACGTGGTCGATGTTGGCGGCATGGGCTTTGGCCCGGACGGCAGACAGGTTTATGAAGAAGGCATCAATATTCCGATTATGGCGTTGATGACCGAAGGTGAAATTAACGTTAATTTAATCGAGATTATTCGGGTCAATGTGCGTGAACCGGATCAGGTTGAAGGCGATTTGTATTCGCTTGCCGCTTGTAATGAGACAGGAAGCCGTCGTTTGCTTGAAACGATGGGTGAATTTGCATTAGATAATTTGGATCAAATTGCAGATGTGATTATCAACCGCTCATTTGAGAGCATGTTGGCACAAATTCAAGAGCTTCCCTTTGGTAGCTTTGAGCATTCAATGCGGATCGATGGGTATGATAAACCGATTGATCTGGTTGCTAAAATGACCATATCGGAAACCGGAATTGATGTTGATTTTTCAGGCACCTCGCCGGTTTCAGGGCGCGGCATTAATGTCCCTGTGACCTATACCCAAGCGTATGCTTCGTTTGGGGTACGCTGTGTTGTTGGCTCGCAAATACCAAATAATTCTGGATCGCTTGCCCCGGTTCGGGTTACCGCTCCTGAAGGCTGCATTCTAAACGCGCTGCATCCCCGTGCTGTTGCCGCGCGCCATGTGGTTGGTCAAATGTTACCTGATGTGGTTATGGGGTGCATGCATCAAGTTGTCCCAGATCGGGTTCCGGCGGAAGGATCATCGAGTTTATGGAACCCTGTATTGTTGGGCGGGCATGGGATTGGTGGCGAAAGTGAAAATAGCAAATCAACGCCGTTCACTATAAATGTTTTTCATTCCGGTGGAACTGGTGCGCGCCCGGGGAAAGATGGGTTATCAGCCACCGCGTTCCCATCAGGGGTACGCAATACACCGGTTGAGATTAACGAGACGATTGCCCCTATTATTGTATGGGAAAAAGAATACCGGACAGATTCTGGTGGCGCTGGGGCACATCGGGGAGGCACAGGGCAAGTGATGTCTATTGGTCATCGTGAAGGCGCGGCGTGGGCCGTTTCAGCAATGTTTGATCGGTGCCATTATCCGGCCCGGGGACGCAATCAAGGCCAACCGGGGGGAATGGGTTTGTTGTCCTTAAAAAGCGGTCAGAAGCTAAACAACAAAGGGCGTCAAAACGTTCCGTCTGGTGAAGTTGTCGTTATGGACATGCCCGGCGGTGGCGGGCTTGGTGATCCGTTATCGCGTTCGCCTGAGCGTGTCGCTTGGGATGTCAAAAATGGCATGGTCTCGGCTGAAGCCGCGCGAGATGCGTATAAGGTTGTTGTATCTGGTACAGGCGAATTGGATGCGGCGGCGACAAAGAAACTGAGAGCTTAGGTTTTAAGCTCCGCGCCCTTAATGCGGAATGAGCATTTCCGTTCCTTGGAACACGGCTTTGCCATCAAGCTCTAAACAGGCGTTGGTGACTACGGTGTCATAGTGGGCGGCGGCTTTGCAGGTGCCCCCAATATACGCACTTGTGCCTAATGCCAATTGAAAGCCGCCATAAACGCTCTCATCGCTTAACATTGTGCCATCCAACGTACAATTGGGGTTCATACCCAACCCCAGTTCGCCCAAATTATAAACGTTTGGATCGTTAAAACTGGCTAACAAGTCACGAAATTTTTTCGCATCCGCACCGCCTTCAATCGATACGGCTAGCCCCTTCTCGAAGATGATTTCAATAAATTCGCTCCCAATTAAGGCCACGCCGGGAATGCTTGCGTTGACAATAATTTTCCCTTCAGCCGTGCCTTCAACCGGGGCCAAACTTGATTCCAAGCAATACCCCGCTGAAATGTCTTTGGTGTTGACGAAGCCGTTGAGCGAACGCCCTTCCCGGCCTTTGATGCTCATGGTGATATCTGTTCCATCGTCGGACCAAACGCGGGCGTTCTCAGCCTTTGTTAAAGCCCCGGCAATAGCATCGATTTCAGGGCGGATAGCTTCAAAGTCGCAATCCCATCCGGTTGCCAAAAAGAAACTGTCTCTATCTGATTCTGGTAATACCATAACTTTCGTGCCGCTCCGTTGCGCATCAAGGCGGGCTTGAGTGTGGGCAATGTTTTGATACGCCACGCCTATAACTAAATCAGCCAACTTCATGGCAGCACCAACAACAGGCGATAATTGCTGCCCGTGGTGTTTGCTGGGGTTCATTTGCATGGTGGTAATACGCGCCCCCACTTCATCCGCGGCAATAGCTAAAGGCTCGACATTAGCCATGGTTAATGGATCATGCAGGATCAAAATTTCGGTGTCTTTTTGTGCTTCACCTAAAAGTTGAACCGCTTTACGGGCAGCAGACATTTTCATTAAGGTCGAAATCATATTACAGTATCCTTGCTGTATTTTTTGTTATTCGGCAATGACGGCACCGATATCAATGAGATTTTGAATTTCTTGTTCGTTATACCCGTTTTCACGCAAAACGTCCCGCGTATGTTGGCCTAAAACGGGTGCCGCCTGAGTAACAGCCCCCGGTGTTTCACTAAACTTAACCGGAAAGCCGATGGTTTTTACAGGTCCTAAGCGTTTGTGTTCAGTAGTGGTGACCATTTCACGGGCTATGGTGTGAGGGTCTTGGTGCATTTCGGGAACGGTGCGAATGGGACCAGCTGGAATGCCTGCTAACTCGAGCGCACTAAGCCATTGATCAGTTGATTTGTGGCTTAGTTTTTCGGTTAGAATTTGATCCAATGCCAGTTTATTTTCCATACGGTTGATATTGAGCTCAAACAGGGGATCGGATTTAAGTTTGGGTGCATCAATTACGTCTAATAATCGTAACCAATTGGCTTGATTAGCCCCACCAATATTAATCCAGCCATCGGCTGTTTGATACGCTTGATAGGGCGTGTTGAGCGGATGGGCTGAGCCCAATGCTCCGGGGCAATCACCCGTGGCAAAGGCAATGGCTGAATGCCAGTAGCTAAATGTAATCCCGGTTTCATAAAGCGACGTATCAACCATTTGGCCAACGCCAGTTTGGCTGCGGCTATGCAGTGCAGCAGCAACGCCCATTGCAGCCAAAATACCCGCTGTAATATCGGTTACGGGCGCACCGACTTTAACAGGTGGACGGCCATCGCCTTCACCGGTGTAGCTCATTAAACCGCTCATGCCTTGGGCGATTAAATCGAAACCACCGCGCTCTGCATAGGGGCCTGTTCGTCCATAACCTGAAACCGCACAGTAAATCAGGCGCGGATGGCGTTTGTGTAATTCTTCATATCCGAAGCCTAATTTTTCCATCGTATTGTGACGATAATTTTCGATCATCACATCGGCATCAGATAAAAGGCGCTCAAGCGCTTCTTTGCCTTCTGGGCTTTTAAGATCAAGCGATATGCCCCGCTTGTTGCGGTTCATCATCATAAAAGCATGAGAATCCCCGCCGTATTCAGCCGGAGAAAAGGCATCTTGGCGCAAGTCATCACCATTGGGTGCGCGCTCAACCTTAATCACGTCCGCCCCCATATCTGCTAACATACGCCCACACGTTGGTCCCGCCATCACATGTGCAAGTTCAATCACTTTAACGCCCGCGAGCGGACCTGTGGCTTTAATAGAAGGCATTTCATATCCTTATTTAAGTGAATTTATGAAAAATCAAACCCTTGTTCTTTTAATTCTTCACGAAGATTTGCACGCGGCTCGGGTGAAAATTTTTTTGCAATATCGTGGGTCCACGAATCTTTAGTAGTTGGTTTGTTTATCGATGTGTAGTGCGCCGA
Source organism: Rhodospirillales bacterium (assembly GCA_028825025.1). Taxonomy (GTDB): domain Bacteria; phylum Pseudomonadota; class Alphaproteobacteria; order Rhodospirillales; family Casp-alpha2; genus JABMNT01. Next base: position 17,817 of record JAPKAX010000019.1, read on the forward strand.
TAAATCGTGGTCGTAGGCATTTAAGAGTGCGTCTGGGGTTTGCCCATTCTCGTGATTCCCGTATTGTTCGTGATGAACCATGGCGGCTTGAGCCATACGGGGCTTTTGTGGTGGTTCTTCACCGGGCCAGCCTAAACACATGCCAAAAACACAAAAAACCTGTTTGGGAAGGCTGAGAATTTTTGCGGTTTCAGACGCATTATTACGAACAGCCCCGATCATCAGACCTTTAAGCCCTAATGATTCAGCAACTAGTGATGCCGACATGCCAACCAGCGTCGCATCAATGGAAGCAACCAAACCAGTTTCTAAACTGTTCCCCTCAATCGATCCGCCGTTCATTTCCATAGCCGCTTGAATGCGGGTTAAGTCGGCACAAAAGGCTAGAAATACGGGCGTATTCGCCACATGTTTTTGGCCCCCCGTAACAGCAGAAAGCTTTTGTAATGTGTCATGATCGCGAACAACGACAACGCTATAGGCTTGAATGTTCGATGAGGTTGGAGCGCGAAATGCGGCTTCCAAAATAGCATCAACCATTATTTGTGGGACGGGTTTGTCCGCGTATTTACGAACACTCACTCGGTTGTGGAGTAAATCGATAGTTTCGCTTGTGTAAGAGCTGAGGTCAGGCATCAAGTAGGTCCGGTTCAATTGGTGAAAAAAAGCGCCTATTCCTCTTAGACCTGCCAAACTTATAAGACAATAAGTGGTTCTGTATTTTTGGTTACGACGCAGATTTTTGACGAACAAGGGCTTCACGGTGGAAAATGTAGACGCCTGTTACGGTGATGATACCCGCGCCGAGGATTGTCGTCCACGCAGGGATAATATCCCACAAAACCAAATCAAATCCGATAGCCCATATAATGCCCGTATAATTGAACGGGCTTACGACTGATGCTTTGGCATACTTAAGTGCCGTGGACATAAGCATTTGTCCTAATGCACCCGAAATACCAATGCCCAAAATTAAAACAAGCATGCGGGGCGTTGGTGTTTGCCAAACCCAAGGCTGAATGCACGCAGTAATGGTCGTGCAGACTGTCATGAAAATGAAGGTAACGGTGTAGGGGCTTTCTGTTGCCCCCAGTTTGCGCATGAACAAAATAGTGCTGGCCCAACAGCCCGTTGCGGCAACGGCAATTAAGGATGTAATATGAAAGTTTCCAGCTGGGTCGATGGCAATAATGACACCTAAAAAGCCAACAAGAACGGCAACCCAACGGCGGATTCCAACGCGCTCGCTTAAAAATAAGACGGCAAAAATCGTCACGAACAAAGGGACGGCTTGGGATATAACCATCACATCGCCGACCGTCATGCGCTGAAAGGCGTAAAAATAAAGGATGTTACCCAGCGTCCCCGCCAGTGATCTCATGAGATGCAGTCCTGGGCGCTTGGTTTTTAAAAGTGACAGTCCCCCTGCTTTCATTAAAAAAGGAAAAATCAAAATCATTGCAACCAAGCTACGCATAAAGGTGATTTGCGTTGGGTGATATGAAGTCCCAATCATTTTCACCATGACATTCATACCCGTCAATATGGCGACGGCCATGATCATCATAATGATCCCCATTGTTGATTTGTTTTCAGTCATGAATTAGGGCTCATGTATCCTGTTGTATTCATTCGTGATTTTAGAAGAGATAGAAAATTTGGAAGTTGAACGTTTCTTCAAATTTGATCCACCCACATTGGTGGTAGAATTTTCCGAATGAGGTTAGAAGTAAAGACCTTTGATGATTGATGTATCAAAATAATTTTAAAGTGTGTTTTATGGTTTTGTTTTTGCATTCTGGTGGGGATGCCCCCTATTCTCTTTTTAATGCTGAAATTTAATAAAAAGAGGTAACAATGATACATCCCACAAACCGCGATTGGTTAGCCCAAACTCAGGAAGAAACACTTGAGCCAAACTTGCCTATTTGCGATCCACATCATCACCTTTGGGAATTTCGCACGGAGCGTTCTGCTCCCCAGTATTTGATCAATGATATTTTGGACGACATTAATTGTGGCCATAATATTGTCTCTACTGTGTTTATTGAATGTGGTGCGATGTGGAAAGCTGATGGCCCGAAAGATATGGTCGTTATTGGTGAAACTGAGTTTGTTAACGGTATTGCAGCCATGAGCGCATCTGGTTTGTATGGCCCGTGTAAGATTGCAGCAGGTATTATATGCACTGCTGATTTGATGCTTGGTGCGGACGTAGGCCAAGTTTTAGACGCGCAAATTGCTGCTGGCGGTGGCCGGGTTCGGGGCATCAGATATGGCCTTGTTTGGGACCCCAGCGGATCAACCACGCAAGGCCGCATGAAACCTCCTCAGCACTTGATGTATGACGCGACATTCCGACAAGGGTTCGCAGAGCTTGCAAAGCGTGACTTGAGCTTTGAAGTTTGGTGCTACCATACGCAAATACCCGATGTTATTGATTTAGCCAAAGCGTTCCCAGATACAACACTCATCCTTGATCATTTCGGCGGCCCCTTAGGTGTTGGGCCTTTTCAAGGCAAATCTGATGAAGTGTTCGCGGATTGGCAGAAAAACATTAAAGAGCTGGCAAAATGTCAGAACGTGGTTGCTAAATTAGGTGGCATTAACATGATTGAGAATGGTTTTGGTTGGCACGAACAACCCAAACCGCCAACCAGCCAAGAATTAATGGAAGCAACGCGCCATTATTATGATTTTACAATCGAGCAGTTTGGCATTGATCGCTGCATGTTCGAATCGAATTTCCCTGTTGATCAGGTGACATGTAATTATAATACGCTGTGGAATTCGTTCAAACGCTTAACGGAAACTTATTCCGCCGACGAAAAAATCCGTTTGTACCATGATACGGCGACGCGGATTTATCGTTTATAGAAAAGGGTACTTTATCTTGCCTTTAAGGTCGGTGGCTTATTGTCGCCGGCCTTTTTTATGTTTGAGTTCCCGTTGGAGGAACAAAAAGCTCTGGCCGTTCAGATGGAATGGCTTCGATGTATAAGGATTGCGATGGGAATGCGAAGCCAGAACCAGCGCCTTCGATAATCTGTTTGATGCGATATGCGAGCTGCTCTTTGATCTCAAGCCACTCTCCCCAGTTCGTTGTTTTGGTAAAGCAATACAACATGATATCGATTGAAGAGTCGCTAAACCGATCTATACGAACGAAGGTTGAGACGTCTTTGGGCGATGCAAATTCAGGAGATTCGACAATATAATGCTCAATTTCATCGCGAATTTGGCGTAATTGATCTACCGTTGTGCGGTATTCAACGCCAATTTTCCAATAAATCCGGCGATGCGTCATCCCGGAAAAATTGGTGACTGCTGTATCTGATAGGTTTGTATTTGGCACCATCACCGGCGCTTTGTCGAAGCGACGAATGATTGTTGATCTGAAACCAATATTTTCAACAGTGCCTTCAACAACCCCTTCAACCCGTATCCAATCGCCTTTACGAAACCGCTTTTCACCTAGTATCAACATTCCTGCAATCAGATTTTTAAACAGATCTTGTGCACCTAAAGCCACAGCAACACCGAACAATCCCGCACCGGCAATGATTGGGGCCACTTGAATGCCCCAAATTTGTAAGATCGTTGCGGCACCAATTAATATGACAGCAATTCGAATGGCCTTGATTAGCCATTCAACAAGTTCTGGGGTGAATATCTTTTCCAGCCGGCTCATTAAGTGGCTTATGGGCCTAAGAACACGTACGAACCCCCAAAAAATCGTGAAAGTAATAAGTGAGCGCACTGCATTTTCAGCAATTTCGGCGTAAATGCCGACAAGTTGTAAATGTTGGGTCGCAAAAAAAACACCAAGCACGACGGGAATAAACCGAATGGGCTCCTCTAGAATGCTAACAGCGGCATCATCAAGGAGAGTGCTGGTTTTTTTTACAACGGATTTAATCCACAAAAGGATAAACTGGGTAAACAGTTTGCGAACCAGCAAAAAGCTAATGAAAATACCTGTTGCAGCCAAAATGCGGCCCATGTCTGTTCCGGCGACATCATTTCTCCAAACGTCGACAACCAGAGCCCAAAATTCGATTAAGTCGTTCATAGTGCACCTCAATATATTTCGTAATGACTGACATAACCTGTTTGCTCGGTAAATGAAAAAGAATTGCCTTAAGTTAGGTCGATCAATGCCATATGCTTTATGTCCTGCTGATAAAAGTTTATGCAGGCTTATCTTTTGATGAATATGATTTGATATGCAAATAAAACATCAAGGCCCAAAATTCACGGAGTTTATTGTTCTAATGGCGTTAATGACGTCATTAGCGGCAATGTCGATTGATGCAATGCTGCCGGCCTTATCAATGATTGCGGATGATTTGGGAGCTGAAAATAATGAACAACAATATGTCGTTTCAGCATTTTTATTATCATTCGGAATTGCGCAAATGTTTTTTGGCCCATTGTCGGATTCTTTAGGCCGAAAACCAATTATCTATGTAGGCATTGGGGTTTATGTGCTGGGCAGTACCATTTGTATATTTGCTTCTGATTTTTCCGATATTTTAATTGGTCGCGCCCTTCAGGGATTCGGTGCTGGTGGACCGCGTGTTACGATCATCGCCTTGGTTCGCGATAAATACAAAGGCAATGATATGGCCCGGGTTATGTCGTTGGTTATGATGGTCTTTATTATGGCACCCATTCTGGCCCCAACAATTGGCCAAGTGATTTTACTATTTGCTGAATGGCAGTGGATTTTTGTTTTTCTAATTGCTTTGGCTGTGTCGTCCGTCACTTGGCTTGCGTTCCGCCAACCTGAAACATTATCCGAAGATAATCGCCGCCCTTTTTCTGTATTGCGGATTGCTATGTCTGTGCTTGAAATTTTACGTATCCGAGCATCAATTGGGTACACCCTAATGTCGGGCCTGATGTTTAGCGCTTTCGTTGGGTATTTAAGTTCAGCCCAACAAGTTTTTCAAATAACCTACAAACTTGGCGATCTCTTCCCTTTGTATTTTGCTGCCTTGGCCTCTGGTTTAGGTCTTGCTTCATATTTGAACTCAAAGTTGGTACATAAATTTGGAATGCGCCGCTTGTGCCGAACGGCATCAATTTCGATTTGCTGTTTGATGGTTGTCTTTGTTGGCGTGGTTTATGCGATGAACGGTATTCCTCCTTTATTTTTATTTATGGCTTTTATGATGCCTGCCTTTTTTTGCTTTGGAATTTTGTATGGTAACTTTGTTGCCCTTGCAATGGAACCTTTAGGACATATTGCAGGGGTTGGTGCATCTGTGGTGGGGTCCATGTCATCTTTAATTTCTGTCCCACTTGGTGCACTCATAGGGCAGCAATTTAATGGTACAGTTTTGCCGCTTGTCAGTGGGTTTGCTATTTTTTCGGTTACTACTTTTGGGCTGATGTGTTGGGTCGAGTATGGTAAAAAAGAACTCTGATTCCGATGTGATATTGATCACTACTTTGTTTTTAAAATTAAGGTATAGTTGTTTTCTATTTGTGCCAGATTTTATTTTATAATAATCAGTGGTAATGTTTACGTTGCTTAGGTCTCTTTGTTTTGTCGGAAAAAACTCCCTACTTTCTCGCAAAAAACCAAACGGAACGACCGATTGAGATGCTTTCTTTAATGATCCACAAAAGGGGCTGACACCGTTTTTTGATCGCGTGACTTTTATTGATGCAATACATAAATGTGGGCAAGTCATTACCAAACGATTGCTCACTCGTAAAAATGATGAGCTGGATGTCGCCTATTTTAATAAAGAACTCGATGATATTATTTCATATGTAAGTTCAATCGGCGACATATCGGATGTGAAAGCTAAAGTTGTGCTTATGCTGGAGCGATTCAAAGCTGAGCGTGTCGAATAAGTTCGCCAGTTTATTGAAGATAAAAAAACAAATGGCAATGATGGAAATCGCAGAAAGTCAGGCTCCTCTTCCGCTGATATCTAAATTTTTTAAATCACCTAAAGTTTGTACCTACCGCTGTTACGATCGCGATGGTTATGGCGGCTTTGATTGTTGGGTCCGTGTTTTGGATGATCCATAATAATACAAATAAAGAATCATAAGCTGAAAAATTGCGCTTAACGACTGAAATAGGTGCGATCGACGATGCGGTGGAAATTAATTTAAAAATATAAAAACATACAAAATACGAAAAAGCTAAAGCATAATATTTTTGCTGCGAATAAAAAGCGTGAATAAAATTGCAAAAAAAATCGTATCTAGCCTCCTGCTCTTGCAATGGAGTGCGTGTTTATGAAATCAGGAACTAAGTCAGGAAAACCGATTCTGCCGATTTTCGTTTTTAATGAACGAAGCATATTTTCTGCTCTTTGTAAGATAAAACCGAATTTGATTAATAAATCTTTAGACCTCAGATGCAATTAGAGCAAGGTTAGGTTAAGATCCCAATGC
>JAPKAX010000231.1 GCA_028825025.1 Rhodospirillales bacterium
TTTTTGCATCAATGCAAGAATATAAAACGAGCCTTATAAACCCAAGAATACCCTTAACCCAAGTCCTCCAACCAGTTCCCCAAGTCTACTTTCGCGCGGTCGCTTACGACCTTTTTGCGGTCTCGGCCTCGGGGGCGTTGTTTTTTTGGGAGTTCGTCGGTGTCTAGGGGTGGGAACAGGCCAAAATTGACGTTCATGGGCTGGAAGGTGTCTTCGTTGGCACCGCCGGTTAAATGGCCCAGAAGCGCGCCCATGGCGGTTGTTGGCGGCGGTGGGGTGATGGCTTGGCCCAGACGCTCGTTCGCTGCGAACATACCAACGAGCAATCCAATGGCTGAGCTTTCGACGTAGCCTTCACAGCCTGTTATTTGACCAGCAAAACGCAGGCGCGGCAAGGCTTTTAGGCGGAGTGTGTCGTCACACAATGCAGGGCTGTTTAAGAACGTATTTCTGTGCAAACCACCCAACCGGGCAAATTCAGCATTTTCAAGCCCCGGAATAGTCCGGAAAATACGCTTTTGTTCGCCGTAGGTCAGCTTGGTTTGGAAACCAACCATGTTATACAGGGTTCCTAGCGCGTTATCTTGGCGCAATTGAACGACGGCGTGGTTCCTCAAGGGATTGTTTGGATTGGTCAACCCAACCGGCTTCAAAGGCCCGAAACAGAGAGTTTCTTTGCCGCGACTTGCCATCACTTCAATCGGCAAACAACCCTCGAAATACGGGGTAATATCTTCCCATTCCTTGAAATCGACCTTTTCGCCCTCAAGCAAGGCATCGATCATGGTGTGGTATTGCTCGGTCGATAAGGCGCAATTAATGTAGTCGGAACCTTCGCCTTTATCATAGCGAGATTGCATCCAAGCCTTCGAGAAATCGATGGAATCTTTATAGACAATCGGTGCGATGGCATCAAAAAATGCCAATTGATCTTCGCCGGTTAACTTGGCAATGGCTTCCGATAGAGCAGGCGAGGTCAAAGGGCCAGTGGCAATGATAACGCTGTCCCAGTCTTCAGGCGGTAACCCTGCAACCTCTTCACGCTCGATGGTGATCAGCGGGTGATCGTTTAAGCGCTTGCTGACTTCTTCGCTAAAACCGTCCCGATCCACAGCCAAAGCGGAACCCGCCGGGACTTTGTGTTGATCAGCAACTGATAGAATAAGCGAGTCGCAGCGCCGCATTTCATCATGCAACACGCCAACCGCGTTAAATTCGCTATCATCGGAACGAAAAGAATTTGAGCACACCAGTTCAGCCAAATTGTCCGTATGGTGGGCATCAGTTTTACGGACCGGGCGCATTTCGTGCAAAATAACCTGAATTCCACGCTTTGCAATCTGCCATGCTGCTTCAGACCCAGCCAGTCCGCCGCCAATAATGTGTACAGGAGTATATGTTGTCATTTTTTTGCCCGATGTTTGCGTGATTTAAAAGAGGTTTGGCCGGAACATAGTGACGTGCGTTACATCCGGCAATGCAAAAGGCTGTATATAGTTCGCCTTATTCGGGCTTCAAACTTTGCCTATCGTCAAAAGGTTCACATTAACCTGCTTAGGGTCAGACATGAACAGTCAGCTTAAACCAAAGCTTGACGACGCTTGGACCAAATTTTCTCAGCAGTAGTTGAATGTCATTCTGGATCAGCATCAGGCCTATGTGAAAAATTAACGCGGCGGCGTTCGCCGAAAATTAAGGATGCACGATTTACCCAACCTCGATTTGACCGATCACGATATGTTAAACATTGATCTGGTTGGGCCTTATTGAGCTATTGCGATATGCGGGGCGCGAACCTAGCTGATGCAAATCTATTCGGTGCTGATTTAATGTTCTGCAAACTTCAACATGCCACATTAGACCTAGCTGATTTATGCGGCACCTGCATGGCAGGCTTTAATTTGAGCGATGTTTCCATGATTGATGGGGAATTTCGCCATAGCGTGTTGCTGAAACCAAGCGCTAACGGTGGTAATTTAATGCAGGTCAAACACAACTATGCCAACGCTGGCATGGAAAAAGCCATTTTTAAACGGGCTAATATGACCAAAGCGAAAGTATCGGATGCGGTCATTGTTCAAACCGAACATGGCCGATTGCATAGTGCGTAACGTCAAGTTTGTTCGCACTAATTTATACTTAACCAACATGACGGGATGTGTCTTAGAAGGGGCCGGATTTAGCGATGCGGTGTTAAGCGGGGCTATTTTTCATGGGGCCATATTCACCAATACAATTTTGGATAACGCCGATCTTTCCGGTGCCGATTTGATTGGTGCAATGTTCGACAATGTTGATTTAACAAAAGCCAAAATGGGGGATGCCAAATTACCTATTGGCTTGCATAAGCTGAGCAAAACCATTCAACAAATTATTACGCACACAGCGAATGGGTCATGAGCAACGGCAAAAAAGGAGCACGAGCGGCGTTTTCTTCTGTTGATATGTCGAACGTTGATTTATCCGGGGCTAATTTACCCACCGTCGATTTATCCTATTGTGTTATAAAAGGGGCCGGTATGCAAAAATTGGAATTTTTGATGGCTGACCTGCCTTTTACTGATTTGCGGGGGGCCGATATGGGCCGCACCGATTTACACGGAGTGAAATTAAAGCGCGCTAATTTAAGGAATGCTAATTTGGTTGGTGCTGTTTTTAGTGAAGTAAACGTATAGAACTTAGCTGTTGGGGGCGAATGGCGGGCAAACTTGGACCGGGTAAATCTTATGTATGCCAAATTAAATGACGCTGTGCTTAATAATGTCAACTTAGAATGTGTAAACTTCACCTACGCTGATTTGCGCGATGTTGCTTTTTCCGGCTTGGGTATGGTTGATGCAGGCTTTACCGGGACTGACATCCGTGGCACCAACTTCGCCAATACAGATACCCGAGGATGCATCGGACTTTATTTAGACGACGACTAAAGTCTCGCATCCGCCTGAGAAAATGTGTACATTTATATCGGTTTTTCCAACCCAACGATTAGGCACACCCATCATGACGACCTTCATAAACGTATCTGAATTAGCAGACTTAATCCCCAACGGCGCATACATAGCAATTCCACCAGAATATAGCTTTGTTCCCATGGAATTGGTTCGGGGTCTGATCCGCCGAAACACAAAGAATTTAAGTGTTCTGTGCGTTCCGATTGGCGGCATGGCGGTTGATTTGTTAATCGGGGCTGGGTGCGTCAAACAAATTGAAGCGGCAGCCGTCAGTTTGGGTGAGAACGGTTTAGCGCCACGGTTTACCGATGCCGTCGTCTCCAAAAAGATCAAAATGATGGATTCAACCTGCCCGGCCATTCACACGGCCTTACAAGCCTCAGAAAAAGGCGTTCCGTTTATGCCTTTGGGAGGTATTATTGGCTCAGACATTCAGGCTCACCGGGATGATTGGCGCATTGTTGATGATCCTTTAGGCAACGGCAACGGCCCTATATTACTTCTTCCCGCAATTCAACCCGATTTCACCATCTTCCATAGCCCATTAGCAGACCGCTCGGGTAATGTATGGGTTGGGCGGCAGCGTGAACTGCTAACCATGGCCCATGCCGCCAAACAAACTTTGGTCACGGTCGAGCGCATTACCGACGAAAATTTATTAGCAAACGAACAAACCGCCGCCGGCACCATGCCTGCCCTTTACATCAACGCCATTGCAGAGGCGGAAGGTGGGGCCAAGCCGTTAGGGCTAACCGATTGTTATGAGCGTGATGGCGATGCGATTCGCGACTATGCAGCCCAAGCAAAAACCGATAGTGGGTTTGATGACTATTTGGCCCAACACATTTACACAAACACCCAGCAGGCGGCCCAATGAACTATAAACCCGAAGAACTTTTAATCTCTGTCGCCGCATCGCTTTTGAACACCCCAGACATTCAGCATGTAGCTGTTGGCGCTGCTTCTCCCATACCAGGTGCTGCGGCATTATTGGCGCAAAAGCTGGGTGGTGGTGAATTGGATGTCACAATCATTCACGGCAGTGCGAATAATACGTTCACCGATGGCGGGCGCGAATTGTTCGATTGCGCCGGGCAGGGGCGTGTTCATGCGTTTTTCTTGGGCGGAGTGCAAATTGATGGGCAAGCCAATATCAATTTAGTTGGAACTGGCAATTACCCCGATTTAGAGCGTCGGTTTCCGGGATCGTTTGGGTCTGCATACATGTATTTCACGGTGCCCAACGTCATTTTATTCCGGCCTGAACATTCAAGAAGAGTGTTTGTTGAAAAGGTCGATTTCATCAGCGCGCCCGGCGTTAGTGATCCAGGCATTCAACGCACTGGCGGCCCAAAAGCCATGATTACAGGGCTTTGTTTGATGTCGTTTAATGCCGAAAAAGCTCAATTCAAGCTAGAATCCGTGCATCCCGGCCATAGCGTTGAAGAGGTGTTGGATAACACAGGTTTTGAGATTGATATTCCCGAAAACGTACTGACAACCGCAGTCCCTTCGGACGAACATTTAAAGCTATTACGGGCCGAAATCGCACCCGAAATTGCCAAAACCTACCCCGGATTTGCCGCCAGTGTTTTTAATATTAAATCAGCTGCGTAGGGTCAGGACTCAAATTATTTGGGGTTTTGGTGGGCTTGTTTGGCCTGAATTTCAGGCGGCCAAGTGCTTTTGATGTAGGCCAATGCGGCCCAAATATCATCATCGTTTAAAAACGCACCAAATGCAGGCATGCCACTTTTAACGCCTTTCAGCATTAAAGCCTGTCCACCTAACTTGGTATAACCAAACAACAAGTCATCACTATGGTGCCATGTATGGCCCGTTGCATCGTGGGGTGGGGCGGGCAAAACCCCGTCTGATTTTCGAACTTTCCAATCGGGCTGGCCTTGCAACTTAACCCCATGGCAACTGGCACATTGGGCCGTATAAACGCGGCTTCCGTAGTTGACTAAACGCCGGTCTTTGGCATCGGCGTAAGAATAATCATAGCCCCTCAAAGCGCCTTTAATGTAACGACCAACGGTTTCAAGAAATTCGTTCTTACCCAAATATTCTTCCGGGTACATCTTTTGACGCAACACATTCCCACTGCCAAAT
>JAPKAX010000232.1 GCA_028825025.1 Rhodospirillales bacterium
ACCATTCTGAGTTCATTTTTGAAATTTCACGAACACCAACAAAATCATCACGTATATATCTACAGAATTCATCCCGAATATATCTTCCGGTGTCATTCTCATAATTTTACACTAAAAATGCATGCGTTACTGCCCTATACCAAGGCCTGTAACAATTCATTATACCTTTACGCTAAGTATTATTGAACGATATTGGGCGATGAGAAAGCAACGCGTTGTTTTAATTTGATATATTTATAATTGCGTCGATTTCATTCTACTTAGCCAAATCGAAATAGTTCGGTAATTGTGTTTTATCTAAATTCGCAGTCCCAATTTTAGCTTCGAGAAGTGCAGTCCAAACTTTACCTGCTCGTTCAATGCTAATGTACCCATCGGTACGTTCTGCATTCCCCTTAGGCATAGCCAAGCCGACTTGAGTATAGCACTATATTTTGGTCTGTTTTCCTTACGACTGCAATAATCTATCAAACATTACTTTTCTAAAAGTCGGAATAGCGGTTATCGTACTTAATAGTATTGAACTAGCGCAATCTTCCAAACTGCTATCTTTTGCAACTGGCCATAGGCTAGCTCGCTCTCAACTTATTAATGGTGCAGGTAATTGTTCTTAGATTGTTTATTCCTCAAATATCTTCTGTTACCCTACTTTAACCTATGGATGTTTTTAATTATAATATTATCGCACTTATAAGATAATTAGAATTTGCACATCTAATAAAATGTCGATACGACAATAATAATTGAAGATAAAGTAAAAATTAGAAATTGCCCAAACACCCCCACCCTGCTATTTAAACTTTATACGTTGGGGTGCCCGTAGGGCTGAGAAGCGCAAGCTGACCCATTGAACCTGATCTGGTTAGTACCGGCGGAGGGAACGATTGAAGATTTTTTAGCACATGTGCGCTAATGAAATCTCATTTTCTCTCCGTTTTAGACGTTGAGGAAGAATCTGATAATGAGCACAATAGCACCTGTTCCCATTGCTTTAACAATTGCCGGGTCCGATAGTAGCGGCGGTGCTGGTATTCAGGCCGACTTGAAAGCGTTCTCCGCCCTTGGTGTATATGGGGCCAGCGTGATCACTGCCGTGACCGCTCAAAACACCCATGCCGTCACCGCCGTACACAATATTCCGACCAACATCATCGCCGCCCAACTGGATGCGGTATTTGATGATTTGAACGCCGGTGCCGTCAAAATCGGAATGCTGGCGACATCTGACATTATTGGGACTGTAGGGGCGGCTCTTATCGATTATCCCGGCCCGATTGTTCTGGACCCGGTGATGATTGCCAAATCTGGCGACGCCTTATTGCAAACCGATGCTATTGACGCGCTGCGGATACGCTTACTGCCATTGGCAGCACTGTTAACCCCCAACATTCCCGAAGCTGCCGTTCTTTTAGGGATAAAAGACGCCACATCGATTGAGCAAATGGAAGAACAAGGGCGCGCTTTATTAGAGATGGGACCAAAAGCCGTATTGATGAAGGGTGGCCATGCCCAAGGTGCAGACTGCGTTGATTTGTTGCTCATGGACGACGGTTTTATTTTGGAACTTCACGCGCCCCGGATTGACACAAAAAACACCCACGGCACTGGATGCACGTTATCAGCATCTATCGCCGCCGGGCTTGCCAAAGGTTTGGCGCTGGATGACGCGATGCGCGTGGCGCATCACTATTTGCAAGGGGCTATTGGGGCCGCTGATGACATGGGCATTGGTTCTGGCCATGGCCCCGTGCATCATTTTCACCAAACGTGGACTTAACTTTTTACAAACTATATCTAAGGAACTTATAATGCGATTTTTTGCTTTCATTCTGGTTTTATTAACCACCTTACCAGTCCACGCTGCCGATAAAATGACCATCATTTTGGATTGGTTCATCAACCCGGACCACGGCCCGATTATCGTTGCCAAAGAAAAAGGCTATTTCAAAGATGCTGGGTTAGAAGTCGAAATCATTGCCCCTTCCAACCCCGCCGATCCGCCTAAAATGGTTGCTGCCGGGAAAGCCGATTTGGCCGTATCGTATCAGCCACAATTGCATTTGCAGGTCCATGAGGGATTGCCGCTGACCCGCGTTGGCACTTTGGTTGCAACACCGCTGAGCTGTATTTTGGTATTAGCCGATGGGCCTATCAAATCAATCAAAGATTTGAAGGGTAAAAAGGTCGGGTTTTCCGTTGCGGGTGTTGAGGAAGTTCAGCTGAATACGGTCCTTAAAAACAATGGACTTTCGATCAAGGATGTTGAAATGATCAACGTCAACTGGTCCCTATCGCCGTCGTTGATGTCGAAACAAGTCGATGCGGTTATTGGCGCGTTTCGGAATTTTGAACTTAACCAGATGGACATTGAAGGTGTTAAAGGTCGCTGCTTCTATTTAGAAGAAGAAGGTTTACCTGCTTATGACGAATTGATTTACGTCGCCAATACAAACACCATGAACAAAGACAAAATCAAACGCTTTTTGGCGGCTACTGAATTGGCAACTCAGTTTATGGTCAATCACCCGAAAGAAAGCTGGAACGTCTTTTCAAGCACATCAAAAGAGCTACAGGACAAGTTAAATGCCCGAGCCTGGGTCGACACGTTGCCGCGCTTCGCGCTTCGCCCCGCAGCCCTTGATAGCGGCCGCTATGATCGTTTCGAGGCGTTTTTACTTGATGCAGGATTGATCAAAACACATAACCCCGTATCAAACTACGCCATCGATTTAGGCGCGAGATGAGTGCCACGTTCTACTCATCCCCAACCTTGGCCGCATGGCGACATGCAGCCGGGGCGGATTGGACGCGCTACACCAACCACGCTTTTGTTCAGGGCTTGGGTGATGGAACTTTACCCCAAGCCTCGTTCCATTACTATCTTATCCAAGACTATATTTTTCTGACTCATTTCACCCGGGCTTGGGCCTTGGCAGTGGTCAAATCAGAAAGCCTTTCTGAAATGAAACTGGCAGCGGCAAGTGTTGATGCATTGATAAATCACGAGATGCAATTGCATGTGGACATCTGCAAAAAAGTGGGGATTTCAGAAGACCAACTATTTCAGGCCGAAGAATCGGTTGAGAATTTGGCCTATACCCGTTTTGTGATGGACGCCGGATTATCAGGTGATTTTTTAGATTTGATGGCAGCCTTAGCGCCGTGCATATTTGGCTACGGTGAAATTGGCTTAACCCTTGCCAATTCAGCCATACCAAGCACCCCGTATCAACAATGGATCGACACCTATTCGGGTGATGAATACCAAGGTTTATGCACCACATTGGGCAATATGATTGAACGAGCCGCCTTATCTAGAATTGGGCCGGAACCGATGGCAAGTCCACGCTGGACAAATTTATGCAAACGCTTTCATATGGCGACAAAATTAGAAATCAACTTTTGTACAATGGGGTTACGGGGGCACGAATGACAGGCCAAGCAGCTGAGCCGTCAAGCGATCTGCCCGGTGTTACACTTCAGGGTGACTTTAACCACAAATCCCATTGCCTTTTCACAAAATTAAAACTACGGGTTACACCGGGCGCTTGGACCTGCTTGTTAGGGCTATCGGGCGTTGGGAAGTCGACGTTGCTCCGCTTGCTTGCTGGTTTGAACACCGGCGGTACTTTCACGGGCTCTATTCAAACTGACGATTCAGTGCCGATAGACGGGCGCATTGCTTATATGGCGCAATCTGATTTATTGGCTCCTTGGTTAAACATCCACGACAACGTACTTTTAGGAGCTCGATTGCGTGGTGATACTCCAGACCACGACCGCGCCAATGATCTAATTTCACGGGTTGGCCTCAGCCCACATGCATTGAAACGACCTGCAGCCCTGTCTGGCGGGATGCGCCAACGGGTTGCCTTAGCACGCGCATTGATGGAAGACCGCCCGTTTGTATTATTAGACGAACCGTTTGCCGCCCTAGATGCCAGAACCCGATCCGAAATGCAGGAATTGGCGTTCGAGATGCTGGAAGACCGTACCGTTTTATTGGTCACCCACGACCCGGCTGAAGCGGCTCGATTGGGCCATTATATTCTGATTATGAAAGAAACAGGCTTGATCCTACACCCCGCCCCCTCCAGCACCCCCATCCGCGCCTTCGATGCGCCTGAAACCACCGAGGCACAAATCAGCCTAATGCAACAGCTGCGGGCGGACTGAAATGAAACGCATCTTTGATATTATCATCGCCTTCACCGTGGCTATAGGTGTGTGGCAACTGATCGTCTGGCTGAGCGAAGTTCCCCATTACATACTGCCGGGTCCCCTTCGGGTCTGGAATGCGTTTTTATTCGATTTCTGGCTGATCATGGAACATGCCCAAATCACCATAGCCGAAGTTTTGGCAGGGCTTGTGATCGGTGCCGCATTAGGTATGGCGACGGCGCTTCATTTGATGATATCGCCCAGTGCCCGGCGCTTTATATTGCCTGTGATGGTGTTTAGCCAAGCAGTTCCAGTTTTTGCCTTGGCACCTATATTAACACTGTGGTTGGGTTATGGCATCGGATCGAAAATCGTTATGGCGATTTTAATTATCTATTTTCCGGTGGCATCTAATTTTTATGATGGCTTACGCCGAACAAACCCCGGCTTGCTTGACTTAGCCAAAACCATGGGTGCATCTGATACTCATACTCTTTTGCGTTTGCGCCTTCCTGCCGCCTTGCCTTCGCTCGGTTCTGGGTTACGGTTAGCAGCCGTATATGCGCCCATTGGGGCCGTTATTGGTGAATGGGTCGGATCATCAAAGGGTTTGGGGTTTTTGATGCTTCTTGCCAACGGTCGCGCAAAAATTGATTTAATGTTCGCATCGCTTTTTGTATTAGCGCTGTTTACCGTCGCCCTTCATGCTTTGGTTGGGCGATTTTCGAAACGATTGGCTGATTGGTCAGAATAACCAACCAACGCATATAGTTCATACGTATTCACAATAAATATATGACTATGAAATACGTCTTCCTTATTGTAATTAAGAATATGAACCACAGTTCCAACAGCCAAGTGCATAATTTAAGAGTTATATAGGCCAGATGAGGTTATCGAGGA
>JAPKAX010000020.1 GCA_028825025.1 Rhodospirillales bacterium
AATTCAAATGACTGAACAAACCCCAACATCTAAGCGTGCAGCGGGGGAAACTGAGTTTAAGGGGCAAGTCGGCCCAAACGATCAACAGGTGAACCGGTCCGGTATTTAAATCAAATCTTTGTATAAGTCAGAAAACCGGGGCATAGATGTGCATGATGGGGTGGGATACCCGGGCCAAGCCCCCTATACACGTGGTATTTATACCAGCATGCACCGGGGGCCGCCCGTGGAGCCAACGCTAATTGGTTTACACCAAAAGAATATAATTCACGGATGCACGACATTTCAGGCGCTGGGGCAATAACGTTAAGTATGATTTCGTGCAATTCTGTTTATCGGGGTTTTGATATTGATGAGGTGGCCCCTTTATTATTGGGTACGTGTGGGACAACAATCTACACGGTTGATGATATGGAATTGTGTTTGAAGGAGTTTCCGCTGGAGACAACATCGGTTAGATCAAACGATCCTCTTCCCTTTACCATGCAGTGTGTGTTGTTGGCTGTTACCAAGCGCCAGGGCGACCCGTGGTCGGCCATTTCTTGTACAGCAAACTAAAGTGACTATATTTCGTATTATATGGCTAATCACATGTTTTTCCACTTGGCACTTGAAGGACCAAGGTGTGTTTTGATGAATGAAGTGATCTTTGCGGGTCAGCGTTTACCGAAATGGAACCTAATTTTGATTGTTGGTCAACACATACAGCAATCCGGGGCCACACCGGCTGAAGCTATGGGGTTTGCGCTTTCAACGGCAATTCAATATTCCAATGATTTGGTTGACCGTGGACTAGAACCCGATGCCTTTTTACCGCGTTTTACCTTCTTTTTGATATTTCCATTTACTTTTTAGAGAAATAGCCAAATTTAGAGCCGGCAGGCGTATTTGGAACCGCTTAACAGAGCAACGGTTTGGCGCAAAAGACCTACGTTCCCGGCAGTTTAAATTTCATGGCCAAACATCTGGAGTTGATCTAACCCGTCAACAACCGCTCAACAACGTGGCCCGCATAATAACTTAGGCGATAGCTGGGGTTCTGGGTAGCCTGCAAGCGATGTATACCGACGCCTAGGATGAAGTTCTCAGCACGCCAGGCGAAGGGGCCGCTAAAATCGCCATTGCGACGCAAAATATTTTGCGCGAATAAGCGCATTTTGCTGATGTGATCGACCCCTTGGACGGATCGTATTATAAAACAATTGACCGACAAAATGGAAGCCAAAATTTTAGAAGTGATTGCAATTGTTGACGCGGCAGGCGTGATGCTCAATGCTGTTGAAAGCGGATTGATGCAACGGATGATCGGCGAATCGTTTGGTTTACATCAAGAAAAAATTATTGGTGTTAACTCGTGCTATGATGACGAGGCGTCCCACGTTGCAGCCTTCAGTCACCTAGACCCTAAATTAATCGATGAGCAATTAGCCACCCTGAAACGTTTCAAATCGGAGCGTTCTCAATCAGCCGTTCAAAAAGCTCTGGATGGATTATCTAATGCGGCTGAAAATCGGAACATAAATATCATGAAAAAAACGGTCGAAGCCAGTGATGCGAATGTAACGCATAGAGAGATTCGTATGCATTTGCGCGACAAATTAGGCTATGGCTATCCGTTAATTGCAGCTTAATGGACATGAAATCGAGTAAAATAAAGCTATTTAAACGCGATCTCTATGCGGCACATTTGGGTGTTAAGGTTGTTGATGTGTCTGAAGGGCGTGCCGTTTTATCAATAAGCATTGTTGAGCACCACTTGAATTTTTTAGGGGCGGGGCCCATGGCGGCGCCTTGTTTTCGTTGGCTGATATGGCGTTTAGTCTGGCATCTAATGCCGTACAAACAGTGCGTGTTGGGATTGAGACACAAATGCCTTATGTTGAGCTTGTTGATGCGGGGGAAGTTGCTTGCAGCGGCCCATTAAGTTTCAGAAAACAGACAAACAGCCGTTTACCAAGTAGATGTGACGCGCGATAAAGATATTATCGCTGCATTCACAGGAACTGTATATATAACCAAAAGAAGTTTTGATCAGTTTTTGGCTTAGATATTATGCGCCGTAACGATCGCCAAAAACAAAAGCTTCGGTTTCACGAATGTCTTCTTCTAGTGCTTCTTTGACTGATGCATACAGATCACGAATAGAAACAACGGCGATGCATTTCCCATCTTCAGTAACGGGAAGGTGGCGATAATTGCGGGTTTGCATCAGTTCCAAAGCATCACCAGCAGAATCGTCCGGTGATAAGGTGTCCGGGTTTTCTGTCATGATATTTTTAACCGGAGTTGTTTTGCCATCTAATCCAGCGGCAATGATGCGCTGTGTCATGTCGCGTTCGGTTACGATACCGATGATTTTACCTTCTCCATCAACCACAACCAATGCTGCAATGTGTTTGTCAGCCATTAATTTTGCGGCTTGAAAGGCGGTATCTTCGACAACAACTGTTGCGACTTGTTTACGAGTTACGACGTTAGGAACAATTTTTCTTTGCATACTCAATTCTCCTTCTGAGCGGCACTATGTAAGTTAATTCTAGGGCAAGGAAGGGGGGGGGGCGCAAGAAAAAAAGAACTTATTCGCAGAAAAAGATCTAATCTCTGACTTTGTTTATGTGCTCAGATAACATTGGAGTGACGCAAACGGATGTGATTTGGTGGCGTTCACGTTCAAGAATGTCAAAACGGAAGTCGTGGAACATAAAACTTTGCCCAACTTGCGGAATACGCCGAGATTCGTGTAAGATAAGCCCAGCAAGTGTCGCCGCTTCTTCATCGGGTAATCCCCAATCAAATTCACGGTTCAAATCACGAATGGTTTCGCGGCCATCCAGGATGAAGCTGCCATCATGTTCGCGGGTGACTTCTTGGGGGGTGACATCGTGTTCATCATCAATATCGCCTACTATTTCTTCGATAATATCTTCAAGCGTGACTATACCCATTAAGCTGCCGTATTCGTCAACTACAACAGCGAAATGTTCGCGTCTTTGACGAAACGATTCGAGCTGGTCCAACAATAGCGTTTGTTCTGGGATGAACCACGGGTCGGATGCCAAGCCGATTAAATCAATGGCGTCTGGATTGTTACCATGGGATCGAATTTCACGTAACAACGCTTTGGCATGTAAAACACCAACAATATTATCTGGATCATCGCGCCATAGGGGAACCCGCGTATAGGGGCTGGCCAGCATTTGATCAATCGCTTCATCTTGGGGCTGGTCGGCATCAATTGTTGTTGCATCGCTGCGGTGGGTCATAATTTCAGAAACTTGAACTTCTGCCAAATCCAGAACACTGCGAAGCATAGCGCGTTCATGGCGAACCGCCTGTTCGTCTTCGCCTGCGTGCAATTCAATGGCACCGCGTAATTCTTCATCACCAGCTTCATATGCGTCTGACGCGTTATAGTTAGCTCCAAACATCGTAAAAATACCGCGGACAAAAAGATTTATAAGCCAACTGAAAGGCGAGAATATAATCACTACGATCCGAACAATAGGGGCCAACGCCAAGGCGGCAATATTCGCATTTCGAATGGCATAGGTTTTTGGCAAAATTTCAGAAAAAATCAAAACTAATAAGGTCATGGCAATTGTGGCATAAATCACACCGGCTTCACCAAAAATCGAAATCAGAAGGCTGGTTGCCAATGCTGAGGCCAAGATGTTAACCAGATTGTTGCCCAATAAAATGGCACCAATTAGGTGTACTTTGTTTTGTTGCAGCTTATTAACAAGCGTCGCTCGCTTATCGCCGGTTTGTTCCAACTGGTGCATGTAAGGGCGCGATGCGGCCGTTAGCGCCGTTTCCGAGCCGGAAAAGAAGGCGGATAGCAACAAAAGAACAAAAATTATGGTAAGTGTTAGAATCATAATTAAGACAAACTATACGTTATCGCGGGACAAAAGAAAATCTTTAGCTTTTAGCATCGGTCAACGCCTGTGCTAATACGTCTTTAACGGCGTCGATCGACAGATCATTAGCGACAAAGGATTTTCCAATTCCCCTCGCCAAAATAAAGGTGATTTTTCCAGCTTCTGCTTTTTTATCTTTTGCCATATGTCCGATCAATCGCTCAACCGTCCAGCTTTCATCCGCCAATCCGCTTAGTGAATTTCTAAGGCCAATTTGTGAAAAGTGTTTTTTAATTCTTATCAATTCTTGTTGTTCACAAAGCCCAAGTTTAGCGGATAGCTGAAACGCATTGATGCAACCAATGGACACAGCTTCACCGTGTAATAGTTTATTTCCGTAGCCGGTTTCAGCTTCAAACGCGTGTCCAAATGTGTGGCCTAAATTCAATAAGGCGCGTTGCCCTAATTCGCGTTCATCGGCAGCAACAATCCGGGCTTTAGATTGGCAACTTTTTAAAACCGCATAACGCTGTGCGTTTTGATCGCCGTTGATCAGAAGTTTTGCGTTGTTTTCGCACCATTCGTAAAATTCGAAATCATCAATCAGCCCGTATTTCACAACTTCAGCATAGCCCGCCAGTAATTCTCGCTTCGGCAAAGTAGCTAAGGCCGCGGTATCAGCCAAAACTAATTGAGGTTGATGAAAAGCGCCGACCAAGTTTTTACCATAGCTGGTGTTTATGCCGGTTTTCCCACCGACTGAACTATCGACTTGTGATAGCAGCGTGGTAGGAACTTGAATAAAATCAATGCCGCGCAAAAGGACGGCCGCTGCAAATCCAACGATATCACCTATCACGCCGCCACCAAGTGCAACTAGCGTTGTTTTCCGGTCTATCTCAAGGGCCAAAACATCATTTAATAACCGTTCGAAATGACTGAAAGACTTTGTTGTTTCGGTTGCCGGTAAGGTTAGGCTATGGACATCTAAGTCCAACTCATCAAATGATTTTAAGAACGTTGGAAGCCATAACGGAGCGACGTTTTCATCTGAAACGATAATTACTTTGCGTCCTTTAAGGCGGGGCGCAATATGGCTACCTGCTGTATTGATTAAGTTGTTGCCGATCAAAATGGGGTAGCTTCTATCGCCCAGTTCAACTTCAAGCTGTTCAATGTTTGGCGCTGTTGGGCTCATTCGGCAGGCTCACTTTCTAAGTTACCTTTTGCATTGTTAAGACACGTTATGACTTTATCAACTGTCGCCTCTAAGCTTTCTTGACCTGTATCGACAATAACGTCAGCAACTCCATAAATCGGGTATCTAATTTTCATTAATTTTTTAAGAATTTCGCGGGGTGAACCTACATTTAGCAAAGGGCGGCCGCTGCGCCGGCTAGTTCTATTTACAAGTGTCTCTAAATCAGCACGAAGCCAAACGGAAATGGCATGGGTATCAATGTTGTTACGTGTTCTCTCTGCCATATAGGCGCCGCCGCCTGTTGCCAGCACCATTGATCCTTCACCAATTAAGCGCTCGATCACGCGCTCTTCAACATCGCGGAAGGCCTTTTCACCATAAACATCAAAAATCTCTGGAATAGAGCAGCCTGCGGCTTTTACGATTTCATCGTCAGCATCAATAAAATTGTGCTCTAAGCGTTGGGCCAAGCGCCGCCCTACAGATGTTTTACCTGCACCCATAAGGCCGATTAAAACAATCGGGGCATTTTTAATTTTGATTATTCCTTGAGCCACTTTACACAAACCTATCAATTTCAATGATAATCTTTACACTGTCGCAAAAATGCCATAGTCGAAATATAATATAATTACAATTGGCTGTTTAAGAATTAGTTTAAATACTGACATTTGTGTTTTGTCTTATGAAAGATGTTATTGTGTCGAGAATATTAATTAACCGTATCACGTGCCGAAGGGCTTAATAAGGTATTCCATGAAAAAGTTTTCAACCTTCGTATTTCTTTTGGTTGTTGCACTCGCAATAGGTGGGGGTGCATTTCTTGCAACTTGGGATATCCCAGCACCAGTCAATAACATCGAAAGAACGATTCCTGATGACAAGTTCCAAAAATAAACCTGATTTCGATGCAGCGAAAATGGGTTTTGGCAGATTCGGCTTTACGATTGGTTTGATCGGGCTTTTCTTTTTGGGAACGCTTCCTTTGGCGATTGCACAGATGAGCAAGCCCATACGTTTGGCACCGCCGACTAAGGTTGCACCCCCTGATTCTGCCCGCCAAAGTCCAAGCCGTGGTAATGGCAATATTGCAAATCGACGAATTCAGGGCGTGTCAAAACTTATAACCGGCGGGCGTGTCGAGGTTGATGATCTGCAGGCTGTTGATGCAAGCGAAGTTGGGATTCTAACATATCAAACCGGCGCGCTTGGTGCGCAAATGTGGCGCGGTACATCTGGAGCGTTGGTTGAGCGTTTGATAGGCAATTTACCAACCCGAGCGCCATCGGCTGCAATGCGCGAGCTTATGCGGCGCTTACTGTTATCTCCAGGCGTTGCTCCAGAAGGTATATCAGATCCTAATAATTTAATATCAATGCGCTTTAATACGTTAATGACCATCGGTGCCCTTGATGACGCCAGTAAGCTATTCGATGCTTTGCCAAGTGCTCGAGTTGCAAAATTAACAGCGCTTGAAGTCGATTTACGTTTTCTTGCCAATGACAACGCCCGGGCGTGTACGTTGGCAGAGCAAGAAATAGCGATTGCGACTTCTGCTTTTTGGCAAAAATCCTTTACGTTTTGTAGTATTTTAAAAGGCGAGAAAGAGAAAGCTTTGCTCAGCTTATCATTAATGCGTGAACTGGGTGAAGAAGATCAAACGTTCTTGGCTTTGGCCGAAGGATTGATTTCAGGTGAAGACTTTGAGCTGTCTGAAATGGATAACCCATCACCTCTACATTTGGCCATGTCACGGGTTGGAAATGTGCAATTACCGGGCAGTGTTATTTCATCAAATATTCCAAGCGTTTTGCGCGCCATTGCGATGTCGCCAAAAGCATCCATTGCATTGCGCCTTGAAGCGGGCGAGAGAGCCGATGCGGCTGGCGCATTGCCAGTCGATGTGCTGCGTCAAATGTATGCAAGTGTTACGTTTTCAGAAGAAGATTTAGCCAATCCTTTAAGCCGTGCTGAAGTCGAATTTGGACCGATGGTTCGTGCATTGCTGTTCCGGACATCGTTAGCTCAAACCATCCCTATTGCGCAGGCTGAAGCCGCTGCACGGGCCTTTGCTTTGGCCCGCGACGAAGGACGCTATACATCAACAGTCCATGTCTTTTGGCCGATTTTAAAACGCATTGTACCGTCAAACGAGCTGTTGTGGTTTGCGCCTGAAGCGCTGCGTGCTCTTTTATTGGTTGGCGATCGGGACGCGGCTTTGCCGTGGTATCAAATTTTACAAGCAGGTGCCGCTCGTAATGCGGATGCGGCAAAGGCGATTGCCTTATTTGGGCCGCTAGCGCACTTGTTTGAATTTGATGTGGTAAGGCAACAGAACACAGACCAGTTAGTGTCTTTGTGGTGGGCTGCAATTCAAGATCAACCCGAATCCAAAGAAAAAGCGATGTTGCTGTTTACGATTTTACAATCCTTAGGTCTCAAAATTTCTGAAAAATATTGGCAGCCTCTAATTGGCATGGATTTGAGGTCCCAAAAAACCATGCCCAGTGTTGGTTTGTTAAATCGGTTACGTCGCCTGACGGTTAACGCTGAAATGATGGCTGCTGAACCCACAACCTCTAACATGGCTCCGATTTTGGCTCCTGAGCAAGTCTCTGCGTTAGTCGCCTCTGTTTTAATCTCGCCTGCGCCAGAACTTACTCCAGTGCAATTGCAAGAACCGGAACGACCTTTAATGTCAAAACGCGTAGGGGAAACTGTCTTGCTGTCATTGTTGGCTATTGGAGATGTGGGACCAGCTAAAATTGAAGTAGGGGTTCTAAGCACAGTACTTAAGGCGTTGTCGTCGGTGGGGCTCAAAGCAGACGCCCGCGCGCTGGCCCTAGAAGCAGCACTTACGAACGGCCTATGAAGCAAAAACTCCCCGCATCCGCTTTACGCCAGATACCCGTTTTTCTGGAAATGATGATGGTCGAGCGGGGGGCGGCGGTGAATACGTTGGAATCGTATGAGCGTGATTTATCAGCTTTTGCGGGCTTTATGGTCACCCGAAAACGGGCCCCTGAAGATGCGGATGCAACCCACATCAGGGCCTACATTAAATCTTTATCCGTATCTGGTCTAGCCGCAAGTACTGTTGCGCGTCAGGTTTCAGCCATTCGTCAGTTTTTTCGGTTTTTATTCAGCGACAACATTCGCACTGATGATCCCACATCAACCATCTCTAGCCCCAAACTTGGGCGTACTTTACCTAAATATTTAAGTGAAGACGAGGTCGAGAGGTTATTAGATACAGCCCGCGATCATCCGGGTGGGGAAGGGTTGCGGTTGTTGGCGTTGCTTGAAATTTTATACGCAACGGGTTTGCGGGTAACCGAACTGGTTGGCATGCCGTTGGGGGCTTTATCGCGCGATGAGCGGTTTTTGCTGGTCCGTGGTAAAGGCGGCAAAGAACGCATGGTACCGCTGAGCGAGCCCGCTCAAGATGCCGTTGCCGACTATATGGCGGTGCGGGAAGATTATTTACCAAAAAAACATACGACAAACGGCGCGCATTTAAAAATGTTTCCATCGCGCGGTAAAAATGGTTTTTTGACCCGTGCCCGGTTTGGCCAAATGCTGAAAGAATTGGCCATGGAAGCCGGGATAGATCATCGTCGTGTATCGCCCCACGTTTTGCGCCATTCGTTCGCAAGTCACCTGTTGGCTCACGGGGCCGATTTGCGGGCTTTGCAACAAATGCTCGGCCATTCAGATATTTCGACGACACAAATTTATACCCATGTTTTGGACGAAGGCTTAAAAGCGCTTGTTAACGAAGCACATCCTTTGGCCCAATAACAAATGGCAAAATCTTCTGATTTGATCGTTGATTTTACCGGTGGTGCCGTTGGGCATCGACTTAAATTTGGCGGCGGGCGTGGTCAAGCTTTACCCAAAGCCTGTGGGTTATCCAAAGGTCAAACGCCCCGCATTGTTGATGCGACGGCAGGGTTAGGCCGGGATTCGTTTTTATTGGCCAGTTTGGGTGCAGAAGTCACCCTGATTGAACGCTCTAAACACATGCACCGACTTTTGGAAGATGGTATCGCCAGAGCGCAAGATGCGGGTGCTGCATTCAGAGATATCATTAACCGCATGACCTTGGTTCACGGCGATGCGCGAGAAGTGTTGCCAACGTTAAGCACGGATGTTGTGCTGGTTGATCCTATGCATCCACCGCGTGGAAATTCAGCATTGGTAAAAATAGAAATGCGGCAATTGCGTGAAATTGTCGGTGCCGACCCCGATGCCTATGAAATTATGCAAGCGGCCCTTAAGGTCGCGAATAAACGCGTCGTCCTGAAATGGCCTTTACGTGCAGACCCAATGCCAGATCTAAAAGCCTACTCACATCAAATTTTGGGTAAATCGACACGCTACGATGTGTTTATGATCTAAGGCCATTATTCTATGCGTTAAACAGATTGCAGCGTGGGATAAATAGGGGTAAATAATGCCAATGCATAATTATTTAGAGTTCGAGAAACCCATCGCCGAATTAGAAGGTAAGATTAGAGAACTGCGCCATTTGAACGGCTCTCCGGATGTTAATATCGCCGATGAGGTCGGGAAGCTGCAATCGAAAGTCGATAAGCTTCTGGTCACCACATACTCAAAGCTAACGCCGTGGCAGAAAACGCAAGTTGCTCGCCATCATGATCGGCCACATGCGGTTGATTATATTGCTGAATTTTTCGATGACTTCACGCCTTTAGCGGGCGACCGGGGATTTGCAGAAGATGCGGCGATAGTTGGTGGAATAGGGCGCTTTCGAGGGATTTCTGTTGTTGTTGTTGGTATAGAAAAAGGGGCGAACACGGAAAGCCGTGTTAAACATAATTTTGGCATGGCTCGACCCGAAGGATACCGCAAAGCTCAGCGTTTGATGGAATTAGCCAATCGTTTTAAATTGCCGGTTATTACGCTGGTTGATACCCCAGGTGCATACCCCGGCGTTGACGCCGAAGCGCGCGGGCAAGCCGAAGCGATTGCACGTTCTATTCAAGTCTCTCTAAGCTTAGAAGTCCCGATCATCAGCTTGATCATCGGTGAAGGCGGCTCAGGTGGTGCTATCGCATTGGCGACAGCCAACAAGGTGATCATGCTTGAGCATTCGATTTATTCGGTTATTTCACCCGAAGGATGCGCATCAATTTTATGGCGAGATGGTGATTTGGCACAAGATGCGGCAACGGCGCTCAAACTAACCGCGCAAGATTTGCTCCAATTGGGTGTTATTGATGAAGTTGTGCCCGAACCTGTGGGCGGAGCTCACAGGGAAAGAAAACAAGCGATGGCCGGAGTTGCTGTCGTTATTGCATCAGCCCTTGAAAGTTTGTCTCTAATGGATGGGCCTACACTTAAAAAAGATCGCCGCGATAAGTTCCTCGCTATGGGGAAAACCGGTCTTAGTTAAGGTTTAGACCAGACGCTGATTCTATATTTAATAGCCCGTTGCGCGCTCTGGATAAGTCTTTATATTACTATTGTGATATATCAGATGAACTAACGGAGCGCTGACGATCAATGCAATATGAAGCCCCTCAAACATTAGATGCGGCCCTTAGCTTGTTGGCGGGAGCCACTGGTCAAGCCCGGATTTTAGCTGGCGGTACTGATATCATGGTGCAATTGCACATGGATACAACCGACCCAGATATGCTGGTTGATATTAAAAACATTTCAGAATTGCGAGCCATTACAGAGACTGATGGAGCGTTTACAATTGGTGCTGTAACCACGGGCGCTGAATTGGGCGAAAATGAAGCTGTAAAAAAAATGTGGCCCGGTGTTGTTGAAGGGTTAGAGCTGATTGGGTCGACCCAAGTTCAAGGACGTGCGACCATCGGCGGTAATTTATGCAATGCATCTCCAGCGGCTGATGTTATCCCTGCTTTGATTGCTGCAAATGCTATTACTAACGTGGTTGGTCCGAACGGCAGCCGCGAAGTGGCAGCAGAAGACATTCCCGTTGGCCCTGGGAAAACCAGCTTGGCACAAGATGAAATAGTTGTCTCAATCTCATTTCCAGCCCGCGGTGCGCGCGCTGGCGATGCGTATTTGCGGTTCATTCCCCGGACTGAAATGGACATTGCGGTGGTTGGCGTTGGCATTAGCTTGGAAGTTGATGAAGCAGGGGTATGTACGCAGGCCCGTGTAGGTTTGGGTGCTGTTGCAGAAAAAGCATTATTGGTCCCTGAAGCCGCAGCCACACTTATTGGCACCTCATTGGACGATGCGGCCATGGAAAAGTTGGCAGCAGCTATTAGTGCAGCGTGTCGGCCGATTAATGACCGACGCGGAACCATTGAATTTAGAACCGATGTTGCAGGCGTTATGGCCCGCAGAACGGCAAAAATCGCATATGACCGAGCAGTAGGATAAGTTGAATGGCAAAACAACACGTAACAACAACAGTTAACAACGACGAATTTGAATTCCTTTGTGAGCCAAAGGCATCCATGCTCGACGTTTTACGCGACGAGCTGAACCTAACCGGCTCTAAAGAAGGCTGTGCGACGGGTGATTGTGGCGCATGCAGCGTTGTTATGGACGGGCGTTTGGTATGTTCATGCTTGGTTTTAGGTGTCGAGATGGAGGGTAAATCTATCGAAACCATCGAAGGCATGGCTGATGGCGAGAAATTACATCCCTTGCAGCAACAATTCTTAGACCATGCGGCCTTGCAGTGTGGCATTTGTACGCCGGGCGTATTGGTTGCAGCAAAAGCTTTATTGGAAAAGAACCCAGACCCAACGGAAACCGAAGTTCGTTATTGGTTAGCTGGCAACTTATGTCGGTGTACGGGGTATGATAAAATTATTCGTGCGGTAATGGATGCCGCCAAAGAAATGAGGGCTGCATAGATATGGATAATTCAATGGATGTCGGATATAGCGCCGACGATAAAGAGTTAAAGTTTGTTGGTAAACGGACCAATCGCCCAGATGGTGTTGATAAAGTAACGGGCCGCGCCCGCTTTGGTGCCGACGCTCGCTTGCCCGGAATGTTGTATGGTAAAATTCTAAGAAGCCCCCATGCCCATGCCCGAATCATTTCTATCGATACATCAAAAGCTGAAGCGCTTTCCGGTGTTAAGGCTGTGGTGACGCGTGATGATTTTGAAGATCGAGATTCCGAATTTGTTCCCGCCGGCGAAATGATGGTCAATTACCGCGATATGGTACGCAATATCATGGCCCGCGAAAAAGTTCTTTATGATGGCCATGCCGTTGCCGCCGTTGCCGCAACCAGCGTAACAATTGCAAAGCAAGCGTTGAAACTGATTGATGTTCAATATGAAGTGTTGCCGCATGTGATTGATGTGGTTGAAGCGATGGCACCAGGCGCGCCGTTGTTGCACGATGATTTGTTCACAGACGGTGTTGAACCAAAACCAACAAAACCGTCAAACGTTGCTAAACGTCTTGAATTCAATATGGGTGATATCGCCAGTGGATTCGCTGAAGCTGACGAGATTTTGGAAAAAACCTTTGATACGAAGCCCGTTCACCAAGGTTACATCGAACCCCATTCCTGCTTAGCCAGTTTCTCTGAAAATGGCTCTGCTGAATTGTGGTGTTCGACCCAAGGTCAATATTTGGTTCGCGCTCATTGCTCTAAACTTGTTGGCATGGAAATCTCTAAATTACGGGTGACGCCATCTGAAATTGGCGGCGGATTCGGCGGTAAAACCGTTGTCTTTATTGAGCCAATCGCTTTGGCATTGTCTAAAAAAACTTACCGCCCGATTAAAATCACAATGACACGCGATGAAGTTTTTCGCTCATCCGGGCCAACATCCGGGGGTAACGTTCGTGTAAAAGTTGGTATTACCAAAGACGGTAAAATCATGGCATGTGAAGCTGAATTGAAATACCAAGCGGGTGCGTTCCAAGGCTCATCTGTGCAGCCCGGCTGCATGTGTGCATTTGCACCCTACGATGTTGCTAATGTTAATGTAATCGGTTGGGACGTATTGTCGAACCGCCCGAAAGTTGCTGCTTACCGTGCACCAGGAGCGCCGATTTCTGAATATGCAGTTGAATGCGTAATTGATGAATTGGCTGAACGGATCGGAATGGATCCGGTTGATTTCCGCTTGAAAAACGCAGCCAAAGAAGGAACCCAAACGGCGTATGGGCCTAAATTTGGCCCCGTTGGTTTTGTTGAAGTTCTTGAAGCCACAAAGGCGCTTGATCATTACAAAATTCCCTTAGGGCCAAACCAAGGACGCGGTATTGGTTCTGGATTCTGGTTTAATATTGGCGGCGAAACGTGTGTAAATTTGAACGTAAATGAAGATGGCACTTTGACGTTGATTACTGGATCGCCTGATATAGGTGGATCACGGGCATCGATGTGTAATATGGCAGCAGAAGAGCTGGGTATTGATGTGGGATTGATCAATCCAATCATTGCGGATACTAGTGTTTTGGGTTTCAATTTCCTGTCAGCAGGCAGCCGGACAACGTTTGCTTGCGGTTTGGCGACTATTGAAGCGGCACGGAATGCGATTGAAAACATGCGCAAACGAGTTGCCCAGTTGTGGGACATTCCGCTTGATGCCGTGGTTTGGGAAGATGGCGCTGCGCGCCCTGCCAGCAGCAATGCAGGCGAATTCGAGCCTATGACGCTTCCTGAAATCGCTAAAATAGCTCCAAAAACCGGTGGCCCTATTGCCGGTCACGCTGAGATTAACGCACAAGGTGCTGGTCCCGGTTTCGGCACTCACATGGTTGATGTTGAAGTTGATAAGGAAACCGGTCACGTAAAGGTTTTGCGCTATACAGTTATTCAAGACGCCGGAAAAGCCATTCACCCAAGCTTTGTTGAAGGTCAATATCAGGGCGGTGCGGTTCAATGCATCGGCTGGGCTTTGAACGAAGAATATGTGTATGGGGAAGATGGCCGGTTACAAAACAGTGGGTTCTTAGATTATCGAATTCCATTAGCATCTGATTTGCCAATGATTGATACCAAAATCGTTGAGGTTCCAAACCCGAACCACCCTTATGGGGTGCGCGGTGTTGGTGAAACACCAATTATTCCGGGCTTAGCTGCTATGTCGAATGCCATTTCCAATGCATTGGGATTACGTATGTCAGAGCTTCCTATGTCGCCGCCTAAGGTTTTGAAGGCGATTAAAGAAGCTAGCGTTTAAGCTAAATTAGATGGTTAAAGTTATCTTAAGCGGGACCATTTCGCAAATGGCGAGCGGTGAGACGGAGATGGAGGTTGAAGCAACCTCTGTTCGTCAAATCTTCCGTCATCTGCAAGAACGTTTTCCGAATATTAAATCTCATATGGTGGATGATATTGCCGTTGCTATTGATGGTACGGTGTTTCAAGACGCATGGCTTGAAAAAGTAACTGAAAACAGTGAAGTTTATTTACTGCCCCGAATTGGTGGTGGGTGACTATTTTTAGAAATAAATTGCGTTAGAACAAACTAAATTAAAAAGCCCCAGTATCATATTGGTTTATGATACTGGGGCTTTTTTGATAGCGTAGTCTTTAATTTAAAGTTTTGCCTAAAACGTCAGCTTATGCAGTTCCGTGGCAATGTTTGTATTTTTTACCAGATTCGCATGGGCATGCTGCATTTCGAGCAACCCGACCCCAAGTGGATGGATCATTGGGGTCAACGTTTGTCGATGCTTTCCGGCCCGTTGTTGGAAGGCGTGGGATCGTGCGTAGTGCGTCTTCATCTTGAGCAAATGCGGGGTCGGTTCGGCCTTCATGCATTTCTTGGGCAGATTGAGAGAATATTTGCTGGTCTTCATCTCCCATTTGTAATTCCACATGACACAAAACCTGTGTTACCCGTTCACGAAGACTATCGAGCATTTCTTCGAACAAATTAAAGGCTTCTTGTTTGTATTCATTGAGCGGGTCGCGCTGCGCGTAGGCGCGGAGCCCGATGCCTTGGCGTAAATGATCAAGGGTCAGCAAGTGCTCTTTCCAAAGCTGGTCAAGTAATTGAAGTAGAAGGCTTTTTTCTACACTGCGCATGACTTCTGGACCATAATTAGCTGCTTTTTCAGCCATTTTACGATTGGCTGCATCGATTAAACGCTCGCGAATCTCTTCATCCGCAATACCTTCTTCATTAGCCCAATCTTGTATGGGCAAGTCTAGGCCCACAATACGAAGGATTTCTTCGTGTAATAAATCTGTATCCCATTGCTCAGCATACGCTTTTGGCGGGATGCAACGGGCAACAACACCTTCAATAATATCTATACGCATGTGTGTGACTTCTTCAGAAACATCTTCTGATTCCATCAAACCTTTGCGTTGTTCGTAAATGACCTTACGTTGGTCATTCATGACATCATCAAATTTAAGTAAGTTTTTCCGGATCTCGAAGTTGCGGGCTTCTACTTTTTGCTGTGCTTTCTCTAGCGCTTTGTTGACCCATGGATGAACAATCGCTTCGCCTTCTTCTAGGCCAAGCTTGGTCAACATTCCGTCGATCCGCTCCGAGCCAAAGATCCGCATTAGGTCATCTTCTAACGATAGGAAGAAGACGGACGCACCGGGGTCCCCTTGGCGGCCTGAACGTCCGCGTAACTGGTTATCAACGCGTCGGCTTTCGTGGCGTTCTGTGCCAATAACAAACAATCCGCCGCCTTCAAGTGACTTTACTCGGTAATCGGCAATTTCTTTCTCAATCTTCGCTACAGCTTTTGCGTATTCGGCAGTGTCGGGATCATGGGGAACTTCTTGCGCGATGCGCATGTCCAAGTTGCCCCCCATTTGAATGTCAGTACCCCGGCCCGCCATATTGGTGGCGATGGTCACTGAACCCGGTTGACCAGCTTGGGCAACGATCTGGGCTTCTTGTTCATGATATCGGGCGTTCAAAACGTGATGCTTCACTTTTGACTTTTGCAAAAGCTCAGATAGTTCTTCTGATTTCTCGATACTAACTGTGCCAACCAAAACCGGTTGGTTGCGTTCTTGGCATTGTTGAACCAACTTAACGATGGCGTCATTTTTTTCGCGGGCTGTCCGATACACTTCGTCGTCCATGTCGTCGCGAACACATTGAACGTTGGTCGGAATATCGATCACTTCCAAGTTATAAATTTCTGCAAATTCGCCTGCTTCGGTCATAGCCGTTCCGGTCATACCGGACAATTTAGGGTAGGCGCGAAAATAGTTCTGGAATGTGATTGAGGCTAGCGTCTGGTTTTCATTTTCGATATGTGCGTTTTCTTTGGCTTCCAATGCTTGATGCAAGCCCTCTGAATAGCGACGACCCTCCATCATGCGACCGGTAAATTCATCAATGATAATAACTTGGTTATCTTTGACAATGTAATCGGTGTCGCGTTTGAACATATAATGGGCCCGGAGGGCTTGGTTCGCATGGTGGACCAAGGACACGTTTTGGATGTCGTACAAATTGCCTTCGACAAGCATCTCTGCATCGCGCAATAGGCCTTCTAACTTTTCAGTGCCAACTTCCGTAAACGCAATGGAGCGGGCTTTTTCGTCTTTTTCATAATCATCACTGCCCAAGTTGGGGATGATTTTGTCCATGGCGACGTAAAGATCTGAATTGTCTTCGGTTGGGCCAGAAATAATTAAAGGTGTTCTGGCTTCATCGACCAAAATACTATCAACTTCGTCAACAATGGCGTAGTTGAAATCGCGCTGGACCATTTCTTCGCGTGAAAATTTCATGTTATCGCGCAAATAGTCAAAGCCGAGTTCGTTATTAGTGGCATAAGTGACATCGCAGGCATAGCGTTGTTGGCGTTCCGCATCATCAATACCGTGAACAATACAACCTGATGTTAAACCCAAGAAGCTATAAACCTGACCCATCCATGCGGCGTCGCGCTCAGCTAAATAATCATTGACGGTAACCACGTGAACGCCTTTGCCTTCAAGCGAGTTCAAATAGACAGCCAAGGTTGCGACCAAAGTTTTACCTTCACCCGTGCGCATTTCAGAAATACGCCCTTCCTGCAGGATCATGCCGCCAAGTAACTGAACGTCAAAATGGCGCTGACCAAGTGTCCGCTTTGCCGCTTCCCGTACGGTTGCAAACGCATCTTCAAGAACGTCGTCCAAGGTTTCGCCTGCAGCCAAACGTCCACGCAGCCAGGGCGTGCGGGCTTTCAAGTCATCATCACTTAATGCAATTAGCGTGGGTTCCAGTGCATTGATAGCATCAACACGCGGGTTTAGGCGTTTTAAATAGCGATCATTGGCGGAACCAAACAGGCGTTTGGCAATAGCGTTAAGCATGGATAATGTCCTGCGAAAAATGTGTGTTATCGATTAACTGAGCCGATTAAAGCTATGGGTTTTCAGACCCATTCCGGCGCGTCAAATAGATAGAGTTGTGAGGCGCTTGTGTCAATGCATCTAAGGTGTTTTGTCGGTTTTAGGCTTATCAACTTTAGTCCACATTCCGGGCAAATCTCTTTCAATATCGTCTTCCCCATGGCAATTGTGAGTTCACGATGCATTCTGGCGGTAATTTTGGGGTCATAAAATATTTTAACATCCATTAGTTGTGCTCTGTCAATTTCAAGTGTTGGCTTCCGTCATTAAATATCGATGGGTTAACGGATGCACTATCGTTTGCCAGCCCAAGAACTTGGGTTCACTCCTCTACCACACAGGCCCACATGTGTTTTTTAGGGCAATGGTCGGGTAATACGGCAATAGCAGCCTTGATCTCATTGCCTGTGGTAAAAACTTAGCAAAGCAAGTTGAGTAATTAATCGTGAATTGGACTTGTTGCAAATCATCATCAAAATATTTCCCAACTGCTTTTTGTAGTCTCATTGACAGGTAAAAACCGATAAATTTTACGTTTTGATCAAAGCTTTTGGCGAGTGTCCCCGATCGTTGTTTTCCGATGCTAAAATACAGCTCAATCGAGTGGCCCGTTAATTCCCATAGATTACGAATATTTTTGCTCACCTACAGCTCAAAATAGGGTGGGTGGTTTCCCCCCTTGTATGCCAATACGGATCGGATTTTCCATTTACTTACGACTTTATAGCGTTTGTTGGTGTATTCGTTTCCAAACGCAATAATGTTGAAGTTTTTAGGATTTTAGCGTTGGTTAAGGGTTCTTGGGCAAAGCTGGGTGTATTAGCGAATCCTAATACGGCTAAAAGCACAAATGCTATATATATGTTAGTCTATTTCATAAGACGTTAATCATTACGATTTGGCCGGGTAGGGCAAACAGCAGATGATTTCATAGTCCTGATTTTAATGGGCATCGGGACGCTTGTATGGGGCTTAGTGATATGCTTTATCCGTAGGCAAAGTTTTCTTCATATCTAAAGGAATTAATAATGTTATTTCGCATCATTTCTGTCTCTCTTGCCGCATTAACGCTGGCATTCACTGTATCGAGCCAAATTCAAGCTGCCGATGATAATCGTATAGTGGCTAAAGTGAATGGAATCGAGATCACGCATATTGATATTGTCGAAGCACATAAATTGCTGCCTGAACAGTATCGGAAAGTACCATTTGATCAAATTTTTCCAACACTGCTAGATAGCGTTATAGATACCTATTTGACATCTGCTGATGGCCGTTCAAAAGGCGTTGATAAATCGGCTGCCTTCAAGAAAGAAATGGAGCGGATTCAGCGTCAGCTTCTTCAGCGTAATGTTATCAATGAAGCCATCACTAGAATAGTAACCGATGCAGCTCTTCAAGATGCCTATGCGCAAATGAAGACGCAAAGCACCGGTAATGAAGAAATTCATGCCCGGCATATTTTGGTAAAAGAAGAAAAAGTAGCCCTAGCTGTTATTGTTGAGCTGGATAAAGGCAAAGATTTTGCTGAACTGGCGAAAACAAAATCTACCGGACCTTCGGGGCCAACGGGGGGCGATTTGGGCTATTTTGGCCGTGGTCAAATGGTTCCTGCGTTCGAAAAAGCTGCCTTTGATTTGGATAAAGGGATGTACACCACGACCCCTGTTAAAACCCAATTCGGCTATCATGTGATTAAACAAGAAGATCGCCGTGCAAAGGCGCCACCAGCATTTGAAGAAGTTGAACAGCGTTTGCGTACCCAACTTTCACAAGCCGCTGGCGCTCAATATATGGGCGAATTGCGGAAAGCGGCAAAGATCGAAAAGTTCTTGCCTGAACCCGCAAAAACTCCTGCGCCTAAGAAAAAGGCTAACTAAAGGCTTTTATTATGTCTGGTGATCTCCCCGTGTCTCCGCTTGCTCCAAAAGAGTTTCCGTCTCTTCCCGCCGTTAAGGGTGTACGCCTAGCGACGGCTGCCACTGGCCTTAAATACCAAGGCCGCGACGATTTACTTGTTTGTGAAGTACCTGAAGGATCAACGGTTGCGGGCACTTTCACGAAGTCTAAAACCAGTTCAGCTCCGGTTGATTGGTGCAAAAAGGCTTTAAGTGGTGGCGAAGCGCGTGGGTTGATTGTTAATTCTGGTAATGCCAATGCGTTCACCGGTAAAGCGGGTGATAAAGCTGTCGAATCCTGTATCGAAGCGGTAGCGGATCAAATTGCCTGTCGGCCAAGTCGCGTATTTGCGGCATCAACCGGTGTTATTGGTGAGCAATTATCAACTGAAAAAATCACGTCTCAGGTCGCAGATGTTTGGTCGCGCTTGGCCGATGCTAACTCTGATGCATGGACGTTAGCAGCCAATGCGATCATGACCACCGATACCTTTGCAAAAGGGGCAGGGCGAATGGTTGAAATTGGCGGTATTGACGTTCATATTGCCGGTATTGCCAAGGGATCCGGGATGATTGCTCCTGACATGGCGACCATGCTGGCCTTTGTTTTTACGGATGCGGCCATTCCAGCATCAATTTTACAACAATTGTTAAGCCCATCCGTTGATAAAAGTTTCAACGCGATCACCGTTGATAGCGATACATCAACCAGTGACACTGTTCTTTTAATGGCGACGGGTTCCATTGACGGGCAACCAGAAATAATCTCTGTCGATGCGCCTGAACTGGCAGGGTTCAAGCGAGCACTTCAAGACGTTTTGACGGATTTGGCCCAGCAAATTGTTCGCGATGGCGAAGGGGCGACAAAGTTCATTGCTGTTGAGGTTGAAGGCGCTGAAAACGATTTGGCGGCCCGGCGGATAGGCTTATCTATTGCCAATTCACCTTTGGTTAAAACCGCAATAGCCGGTGAAGATGCCAATTGGGGCCGGATTGTTATGGCGGTTGGTAAATCAGGTGAAATGGCGGACCGTGATAAACTATCAATCCAAATTGGTGGCCATGCCGTAGCCCAAAACGGCGTTGCGGTTGACGACTTCGATGAAGCACCGGTTGCCGCCCATATGAAAAATGATGAAATTGATATTTCTGTTGATATTGGGATCGGAGAGGGTTCGGCTACGGTTTGGACTTGCGATTTGACCCATGGTTACATTTCGATCAATGCCGACTACAGATCCTGATCTCTCTGGGTGCTGGAACGCACCGTTCGCGCGGAATAGCAATGTGCCAACCGTGCTTGTGGTTGCTGTGGCCTTGGTCGATATCGACAGCCGCGTCCTGATCGCCCAGCGCCCCGAAGGCAAATCCATGGCGGGATTGTGGGAGTTTCCGGGCGGTAAGGTTGAAGCGGGCGAATTGCCAGAAACCGCACTGGTTCGTGAACTCAAAGAAGAGTTAGGCATCGATATCACCGAAAGCTGCTTGGCCCCCTTAACGTTTGCTAGCCATGTTTATGAGGATTTCCATTTGCTTATGCCGCTGTATGCCTGCCGAATGTGGAAAGGGGATGTGGCACCCATGGAAGGCCAACAAATCAAATGGGTGCGCCCAGTGCGGTTAGCCGATTACCCCATGCCGCCCGCCGACATCCCCTTAGTTGCTCTTCTGCGCGATTTTTTGTAAGGCAAAATGAAGTGTTAGCGATTTTGCAGGCCCATAGTCTTGAGTTTTATATTTTTGCCGCTGTTGCCGTGACCTTAACTGGGATTTCTAAAAGTGGGTTTTCCGGTGGTGTCGGTGCCATTACGGTCGCTATAATCGCCATTTATATATCACCCCTAAAAGCCACAGCAATTATGTTACCAATTTTGTGTGTGATGGATTGTTTGGGCCTTTGGGCATTCAGAAAAATTTGGGACAAAAAAACCTTCTGATCACGCTACCCGCAGCAGGTATCGGGATTTTAATTGGCACGGCAACTTTCAGCTATGTTGATGAAAACTCAGTACGGCTTTTGTTAGGTGCTATTACGCTGGTCTTTTCTTTAAATTTTTTCTTTAAAACCAGCAATACCGGTGCGCCAAAAAAACCAAATTGGATTATAGGCGTGCTGGCTGGTGTTATTTCGGGGTTCACTAGCTTTGTTGCCCACGCTGGTGGCCCCCCGATTAAATTTTATTTGTTGCCACAAAAAATGGATAAAACTTTGTTTGTTGGCACCAGCATTGTTTTCTTTTTTGTCGTCAACTTAATTAAATTGTTCCCTTATGCCCTGTTAGGGCAATTTTCAATAGAAAACTTAGTTGTTTCAGCAGCACTTTTACCGTTAGCGCCGCTTGGGATATGGATCGGCTTGAAGCTGCATGGTATTGTTTCCCAGGAATTATTTTACTGGATCAGTTATGTGATGATGATGGCTGCGGGATGCAAATTGACTTGGGATGGATTGACTAAAGGTGGTTATATTTAAACCACAGTTGAGTAAATGTTGGAGATGAGTATGCTGAATTTGAAGTTAGTAGCTTTATCGTTTGTGGGTATTATGCTCGCAGGTCAGACAATGGTGCACGGGATCGGGTGATTTGGATGAATGTAATGGCCGCTTTGGTGTAACACCTGAATATGCAAATTGCATTTATCATTATGTAATTATGGCTGAGTTTCTGCAAATAGTGCGTTGCTGGGTTGGTTTTCCCGATAGCTCGTTCCGCAGAAAATCAGCGCCTCAAACTGGTGGGCAGCCGGGTGGCGGTAAACCGGGTGTTAGGCAACGCCCAGGGCAAGGCGGCCCTTCTAAGGCTGCCCCAAAAGGTGGCCCTCCACCTGAAGCATTTGAGGCCTGTAAAAATGAATCTGATGATGAAAAGTGACAGTTTGAAGGGCACCGGGGACTGGTTTGTGGATCTTGCATGGTCGGACGATCTGGTGAAATGGAATGCTTGCCTTCCCATATGTGGTAATAATTTATGACGAATTTGGAGATACAATGTCTGAAAAAAACAAAACACTTTTTACAGCCGCGTTGGTGATCATTGGTAATGAAGTTTTATCAGGGCGCACCCAAGATGCGAACTTGAAATTCTTAGGTACAGAACTGAATGAAATCGGTATCCGCATGACTGAGACGCGGATTGTTCCCGATACTGAGGCTGAAATCATTGATGCCATTAACGCTATGCGGGAAAAATTTGATTACGTTTTTACAACAGGCGGTATTGGCCCAACCCACGATGACATAACATCGGCCTGCGTTGCCAAAGCGTTTGGGTTGGGCCATGGGCGCCACCCTGAAGCCGAGGCAATTTTGTTGGCGTATTATAAGCCGGAAGACGTAACACCAGCGCGCATGAAAATGTCTGAAACACCCCACGGGGCTGAGCTGCTTTTGAACCCAGTTAGCAAAGCGCCGGGGTTCCGTGTTGAAAACGTGTACGTGCTTCCGGGCGTGCCCCACATCATGCGGGAAATTTTCTCTGGCTTTAAGCATTATTTGATTGGTGGCGAGCCGGTACAATCAAAAAGCATCACCGCTTATATTCCAGAAGGACGCACGGGTGGACCACTATCTGACCTGCAAGACCGATTCCCAGATGTAGAGATTGGTAGTTACCCATTTAATCGTGATAATAAATATGGTGCCGCAATTGTTATGCGTCATACGGATATGGAACGAATTGAAATCGTTGCAGAAGAAGTCCGTAAATTAGTTCGCGATTTAGGCAGCGAGCCACATGATGATTAATCGTGCAATTGCCAATGTGATGACTGATCGTTAGGCACTAACGTTTAAAGACAAATTTTTTCATATCGACCCGTTCTTGCCATCCAGCGCGTTCTAGCTCCGGGTCTATATGTTCTTCTTGGGGGTAGCCAACACACAAATAAGCGACCAAAGCCCAGTCTTTGGGGACATCTAATAACTCGATCACCTGTTCGGGGTTTATAATCGATACCCAACCAACCCCAACCCCATGGGCTCGTGCTGCTAACCATAGAATATTGATCGCAGCAACGACGGAATAATGCAGGGTTTCGGGCATCGTTTTTCGTCCCAATCCCCGTCCCAAAACAGTTTCTTTATCAACAAATGCCGCCAATTGAACCGGTGCTTGGTCAAGCCCATCCAATTTAAGCTGAGCGTATAATTTGGCGTGTTCACCTGCATAATCGTTCAGGGCGTCTAAATTGGCGGCTTCGAATATATCGCGCATTGATTTTCGCCGGAATGCATCCTCCACCTTAACAAAGCGCCACGGCTGGCTGTTGCCAACGGAGGGGGCTAAGGATGCCAACTGCAATAAATAATCGAGAACGTCATCGGTTAAAGGGTCATTTCGGAATCGACGCACATCACGCCTCCAACGGAACAAATCTGTTAACTTTTCGCGAAATTCGGAGCCAAATTCTGGGATGTCTTCACGTGTTGTATCGGTCATAACAAGGACCATACCCAGATGAACAGAGACCTGCCACGAAGAATCTTAAAAATATTCACATTTTGATCCTTTTCGCGCTTGCGAGCACCCACGCTCCCCGGTAAGTTCCCAACGTTGCGGGCGTGGTGGAATTGGTAGACACGCAAGACTTAGACAGATTTGAGTGCTTAGGTGGAAACACCTTACGTAGAACTCGTCAAATTCGGGGAAACCTTTAGAATGGCAATCCCGAGCGAAGCCCGGAAATGGGAACGTGTAGAGACTTGACGGCGAGCACCTAACGCGAAAGCAATGGTGAAGAGAAAGTCCAGCGCACAAAGCCCAAACAGTATTGGGTGGTAACGAAAGTTATAGTGTGAAGAAAATCTTGTTGCCTTATGGCAGTGCCGGTTCAATTCCGGCCGCCCGCACCAC
>JAPKAX010000021.1 GCA_028825025.1 Rhodospirillales bacterium
TAAACCGTAATTAAGAATGATAAACAGTGGGTTAAGTAGTATTTAACTTAGTTAGTTGGGTAAGCCCCTTAATATTTACATCTATAATGTTCAGATTAGATCTAGAATAGGTAGAAAGTTTACAGAGAAGATAAAGGCTAAAAGTATGATATCAATGAATCGTCGATACTTTATACAAGTGCTCGTTAGCGCTGGAAGCATGTTGAGTGCCCGCCGGGTGTTAGCACAGGGGCGCAAAAAAGTAGTTATTATTGGCGGCGGCGTTGGCGGAATTACGGCCGCCCGAACTTTACTCGCCAGTCATTTAAACATTGATGTTACCGTGATTGAGCCTAACGCTTTCTATACAACTTGTTTTTTCTCTGGTTCGGTTTTGGCTGGATTTCAAAGCCGCTCTGAGCTCGATTTTTCATACCGTAATTTAAAAAACGTTGAAAACATCGCATGGGTGCAAGCCCGCGCCGATCACATTGATGCAGATAAATCTGTTGTGCGTTTATCAACGGGTGATGTGCTTTCTTATGATCGGTTAATTGTTGCGCCGGGAATAGGTTTTCAGTTGAGTGCCATTGAAGGGTATAGTGAAACTGCATCATTTGTATTTCCCCATGCCTATGATTTGGGGCATCGGATCGATCCATTAAAAGCCCGGCTTGAAGCGCTTGATGATGGAGCCTTGTTGGCGATTTCCATACCTGAACGCCCTTACCGGTGCACGCCTGCGCCTTATGAGCGCGCTTCAATGATCGCGCATTATTTGAAAACATATAAGCCTAAGTCTAAAGTTATAATCCTTGATAGCAAAAACGAATTTCCTTTAATGGACCGGATTCTGCCGGCATGGGAACGGTTTTATGGTGACATGATTGAATGGGTTCCGGCTGACTTTGGCGGAAAGCTTGATGCGGTAAATGTCGCGGATGGATCGATCAGTGCGGGTGGTGAAATTATCAGCCCAGCGTTAGCGAACATCATTCCCCCGCAGCGGGCTGGTGATATTGCATTAACTGCAGGGTTAGTAGATAAAAGTGGATGGTGCCCCGTGGATACGGTGTCATTAGAATCGACGCTTATCCCCAAAATTCATGTAATTGGCGATGCGATTGAAGCCGGTGATATGTCAAAATCAGCACATTCTGCTGCCAGCCACGGTTATGTTTGTGGGGCTGCTGTGGGGCAATTTCTCACGGGTGAAGCTCCCACAATACCTGAATATGAAAACGCCTGTTATTTTTTAGTGGCTCAAGATCACGGCTTGAAAGTTGGTGGGTCTTACACGCCTAAAAGCGGGCGGATCGTTGGAACCAAAGGATTTTCAAGCGCTGTTGGAGAGACTGATGCAGTTCGTAAAGTCACAGCATTTGACGGTGTGAAATGGTATCAACAGACGACACAAAAATTATTTGGTTGATTTAACATATTCAATAAATATAAAGTGTTTTATTATTTTGGAACATAGACAACGATACGATTTTATCAGATTTTTAGTTTTGGGTTAATCACAGCGCTAATGCTTTACACACATGCAGGTGCAGCTTAATTGGTAATGTTTGATTCTCCTGTGTGTTCGTATTGTGAGCAATGGGAAGACGAAATTGCTGAAATTTACCCAAAAACTGAAGAAGGTAAAAAAATAACCTTGCGCCGTGTTTCCATTCACGATGATGTGCCAAACGATTTGCGTAAGCTCAAACCCATAATTTATACGCCAACCTTTGTTTTGGTTCGTCAGGGGCAGGAATTGGGGCGTATACCTGGTTATGCGGGGGAAGATTTCTTTTGGGGTTTTCTTGAAACCCTTATAGCCAAGCTACCAAAAAACGTAAGTGCTTGTAACAAAGCTATTCATTCAAAAGCAGAACATTCCGAGGAGGCGATACAGTGTTAAAAAAAACAATTTCGGCCATGGCATTAATTATTGGGTTAACTGGATTTAACACGGCCCACGCAGATGCGGGGTTGGTGTCTTTCAAGCAATTGTCTTTAGATACGGCCCTAGAACTTGCTCACACGACATTAAAGAATTGCCGTGAAAATGGCTATCAAGTTGCTGTCGCCGTCGTTGATCGTATGGGGAATTTACAAGTAAATATCCGCGACCAACTGGCTGGTGTTCACACAACTGAAACCGCATACCGTAAAGCGTGGACTGCCGTTAGCTTTCGAAATAGTACGATGGAAATGTCAAAATTAACAAAAACCGGGGAGACTCAATGGGGCATTCGGTTTGTAGATAAAGCATTGATGGCTGGCGGTGGTTTAATTGTTGAAGCTGCTGGATCAATCGTTGCTGGGATCGGTGTTTCTGGAGCACCGGGCGGAGACTTGGATGAAAATTGCGCTAAAGTGGGAATTGAAAGCATTATCGATCAACTTGAATTCTAATAAGCCTAAAAAAGACCCGGTCTAAAAAGTCCGGGTGTGTTTGACAGGGAGGCGATTGGGCTATCTAGGGCGGAGATAAGCTCCATTCACAATATGATAATTGCACATGTTTAACTTTAGGTATGTTATGGGCATCACACCTTTAGATTTTGGTGCATTTTTTAATATATAAAAATCAAATATTTGAGCTCTTAACGTTGCACGTTCTGCCAGTCTTTCGCTTGATATGGCGTCGCCGTTGAGACGGCAAGGGGTGTGTTCCCTAAAATTACATCGGCCGCTTTTTCTGCGATCATAATCGTTGGTGCATTTAAATTGCCGCTGACAATCGATGGCATAATGGATGCGTCAACAACGCGTAGACCTTGAACCCCATGAACTTTTAAATCTTCATCGACAACGGCGGTTGGGTCATCAGCAATCCCCATTTTGCATGTCCCACATGGATGATATGCGCTTTCACCAAAAGCCCGAACAAAAGCGTCAATATCGGCGTCTGATTGCGCTTCCTTACCCGGTGCTAATTCCTCGCCCCGAAACGGTTTGAACGCATCTTGCGCCATAACTTCGCGGGTCAGCCGCACAGCGGCGCGCATTTCTTTGCGGTCTTGTTCTGTCCCCATGTAATTAAACTGAATTTCTGGATGGTCTAGGGGCGATGATGATTTTAACTTAACATAGCCGCGGCTGGTTGCGCGCATAGGGCCAACGTGGACCTGATACCCGTGCCCTTCCACGGC
The DNA here is from genome assembly GCA_028825025.1 of Rhodospirillales bacterium. Lineage (GTDB taxonomy): Bacteria > Pseudomonadota > Alphaproteobacteria > Rhodospirillales > Casp-alpha2 > JABMNT01. Next base: position 3,126 of record JAPKAX010000021.1, read on the forward strand.
TGATTTCCCATCATAAGTTACCGCCATGGGTAGGAAGTGATACTGTAAATCGGGTTGTTCAACGCCCTTGTCGCTTCGAATAAATCCACCCGCTTCAAAATGATTAGTCGCTCCTAGGCCCGTTTGGAAAAGCAGCCATTCGATCCCGATGCGTAATTTGTTTAACGGTTTTGTTGCGGAATAAAGAGTGATCGGCTGGGTGCAGGCCATTTGTACATAAATTTCCAGATGATCTTGCAAGTTTTCACCAACCCCCTTCAAATCAGCAACAACGGGAATGTCATGCGCCTTCAATTGTTCCGCATCCCCAATCCCTGATATCATTAACAATTGCGGTGAATTGATCGCACCGCCACAGCAAATGACTTCGCGTTTGGCGTGAACGGCATGGGTGTGGCTGGCTTGGGTGACTTCGATGCCAATAGCGCAGTTATCGTCAAATAGGATGCGGTTGGTCATTGTATTGATCATGACCGACAAATTTTCGCGCGCTAAAATAGGTTTCAAATAGGCTTTGGCCGTGCTCCAGCGTTGGCCTTTATGGGTGGTCATCTGCATGTGGCCAAAGCCTTCTTGCTGATGTCCGTTCATGTCGGTTGTTGTTGGGTATCCGGCTTGTGCTCCGGCTTCAATGAAGGCTTCGTATAACGGGTTTTTGCAGGGGCCATCAGTGACATGCAAGGGCCCGCTGTCGCCCCGGTATTCATCAGCGCCGTGTTCCCATGTTTCAGATTTTTTGAAATACGGCAAACAATTCGCATACGACCAGCTGGGCAACCGATTGCCGGCCCAACGATCATAATCTAAGGCATGACCGCGCACGTAACACATGCCATTAATGGAGCTTGATCCGCCCAAAACCCGGCCGCGTGGGCAATACATGCTGCGGTTATCCATATGGGGTTCTGGCGCGCTTTCGTAATACCAGTTGTATTTATCATCCGCCAATGGCCACGCAAATGCCGATGGCATATGAATAAAAATACTACGATCCATGGGGCCTGCTTCAACTAATAATACTGATACTTCAGGGTCTGCACTCAAGCGATTGGCAAGAACACAGCCCGCCGATCCTGCGCCAACAATAACATAGTCGAATTCTCTAATTATGCTCATGATGCTTTTGTTAATCCTGAAAGGTACTGTTTGTATGGACCTCATTTATTCTCATCCACAGCAAAATAAAAGCCCCTTGACGAATATCACTGTTGATAGATCTGTTTGTTTGTTCACAATACCTTGCGCGCTGAATTCGTTCTGTAGAAATAAGGATCCTACTATTGCCCATTAAAGGAATTGTTTTTGATAAAGACGGGACGCTTCTTGACTTCAACGCGACATGGGTGCCGGTAAACCGCGTTATTGCGAGCTTAATTGCCGATGGAGACCGGGACATCATTGCGCGAATGTTATCGGAAAGTGGGCAGGATGACGCTGCGGGCACGGTTCGGTCTGGCTCGTTGTTGGCAGCTGGGAACAATCACCAAATAGCCGAAGCATGGCAAAAAATTGCACCTCATCATGGTATTGAAACCATTACAGCGCTCATAAATGACGTCGGTAAATCTGCTGCAGCGTTTACAGCCAAGCCCGTCCCGGACTTGCAAAATACAATCGAGGTCTTGGCAAATCGAGGCTTTAAAATAGGCTTAGCCACAAGCGACAGCTATGATAGCGCCATGGCAACCCTAAGCCCGTTCAATATTTTAGATTATTTCGATTTTGTTTGTGGGTTCGATAGTGGGCATGGGGTTAAGCCGGGGCCGGGGATGGTGTTGGGGTTTTGTGAGCACACCGGATGCGACGCATCAGAAGTGGTTGTTGTGGGCGATAATTCGCATGATATGGAAATGGCGATGGCTGCTAAAGCGGCGTTGCGGGTTGGGGTGCTAACGGGAACCAGCTCAGAACAACAATTAGCCCCTTTAGCCGATGTGATTATCTCTTCCATTTCAGGACTAAGCTCTATCATTGATCAATTTAATTCGGAAGAAAAAGCATGAGCCAACAGGTTGTTATTATGTTTCCCGTGCCAGAATCTGTATTGACGGCATTATCTGTTGTGTATGAGGTATTAAATTGTCCGACATTCAGTGATCGGGAAGCGTTTTACCAAACCAGTCATAACGATGTGGTTGCCGTTCTAACCAACGGAACACAGGGTATTAAAGCTGCTGAGATTGATCAATTGCCGAACTTGAAAATAATTGGCGCGTTTGGTGCGGGGTTTGAAAATATTGACGTTAAGGCTGCTCGCGCTAAGGGGGTTGCAATAACTCATGGCCCAGGAACGAACAGCAAAGCCGTTGCGGATCATGCCATGGCTTTGCTGTTAGCTGTATCGCGCCATATTGTTCCCATGCATGCGCAGGTGCAGGAAGGCGAATGGTCTGTATCTAATGTGCACTGGCCGAGCGTTTATGGAAAACGGCTTGGGATTATGGGGCTGGGCCGTATTGGAATGGAAATCGCAAAACGGGCGACGGGTTTTGATTTGGAAATTGGCTATCATAACCGATCACAGCGCTCAGATGTCGATTACCCTTATTTTGACGACTTACCTACAATGGCGAAATGGTGTGATTATTTGATTTGTTCAAGCCCCGGCGGGGACAGCACCCACCACGCTATAAATACAGAAGTTTTTGGAAACTTAGGTCCAGACGGTGTTATCGTAAACATAGGGCGGGGATCGATTGTTGATATTGATGCCTTGGTGCTGGCACTCGAGTTGGGGACTATTTCTGGGGCGGGGCTCGACGTACTTGAAGATGAGCCGAAAGTGCCAAAATCAATTATAGGCCTAAAAAACCTAACCATGACCCCACACATTGCAGGCAATTGCCCAGAAGCGACCATTGCCAAACTCGAATTGTATATGCAAAATGTAGAGCTGTGTTTAAACAGGAACGCTCCATTGACACCGGTTCCCGAAGGCTAAAACTTAATTCCCGTAGGAGGTCCTGACCATGTTTAGAAATTGATCGGTTTTCTGGTATCAAGGGCTCTTTTTTGGGCTTCAGCATCGGCATTTTCTCAAACCTTCACGTCAGAAGATTATAGGTTGAAGTTCACAACAGTGGCTGAAGGGCTTGAGAATCCTTGGGGGATGGCTTTCTTGCCGAATGATATGATGATTGTAACGGAGCACGCAGGGCGGGATACTTGATGTCATCCTTGATCCTGAATTTACAAAAAATAACTCAATTTATGTATTCTATTCAGAACCGGGTAAGGGCGGATCGGGAACAGCTGTTGCGCGTGCAAAGCTTGATATTGCACATAATCGCATTGAAATTTTACACGTTATCTTTTGCCAGCATCCTAAATCTCATGGCCCCCACTACCATGGTTAGCGCTTGGCCTTTGCCCGTTACGGCACGTTATACATTACGATTGTCGAACGAGGAGAGCTGGATAGAGCCAAAATTTTTCGATTAATCGAGGGCAGGTGATACGCATCCATTTGGATGTCCCGATACCAGACGATAATCCATTTATAGGCAGCAAAGATTACCGCTTTGAAGTTTGGCCTTATGAACATCGCAATCCACAAGGTACTGCACTTCATCCCCGTACGAGCAGTATATAGACAGTCGAACATAGAGCGCGTGGTGGCGATGAAGTGAACATCCCTAAGCCCGGTAAAATTATGGTTGGCCGACGACCGCTTATGGAAAACATTATTCGGGGGGTAAAATTGGCCTTGGTACGCATAAGGTCGGCATGTAACAACCTTTGTATTATTAGGATCCGTCGATTGCGCCATCGGGCATGGATTTTTCTACAGGTAATCTATTTTTAAAATGGAAAGGAAATTTGATCGTCGGGGCGTTGAAATCCGGTTTGCTTGCCCGTTTGGTTCTGGACGGAGAAAAGGTTGCGCGGGAAGAAAGCCTTTTAGAAGGGCCTGGCGAACTCATATGCCAAGTTCACTAAGGCCCAGATGGATATATTTATTTACTAACAGATTCGGATGAGGGTTGGGTTAAATCCTGTTCCAATTGCGCTAGACGAAAACCGTGGCTTGGCGTATGTGAATAATTAGAATTTTTACGTTTTTTAAGGAATTATGATGAAGCTTATTGCCGAGCGTATGGGTCGTTTTGAGCCGACCGCCAGTTCAGTTGCCACAGCCCGTGCCCGCGAATTAGCCGCTACGGGCCGGGATGTTATCCGCTTAAGCCAAGGCGAGCCTGATTTCCCAACACCCGACCACGTCAAAAAAGCGGTTATTGAAGCGATGGACCGGGACGAGACCAAGTACACACCAACCGGTGGCACGGCTGAAATGAAAGCGGCGATTATTGCTAAATTTAAACGTGAAAACAATTTAGACTATTCATCTACCGAAGTTCTTGCCGGCACGGGCGGAAAACAGATGATCTTTTCAGCCATGGTCGCAACTATTGAAGAAGGCGACGAAGCTATTGTTACGGCACCTTATTGGGTTGCATACCCAGACATCGTTAAGTTTGTAAAAGGCGTTCCGGTTGCGGTTGATTGTGCGGAAGAAAACGATTTTAAATTACAGCCTAAAAATTTAGAGCAGGCAATTACACCTCGGACCAAATGGTTGTTTTTAAACTCACCAAATAATCCATGTGGCAGCATTTATACTCGCGAAGATTTGCTTGCCATTGGTGAAGTGTTGCTCAGGCATCCGCAAGTTTATGTACTGAGCGATGATATTTATGAACACATTATTTTTGATGGCCGCAAGTTCGAGACTTTGGCTGATGTGGTTCCAGCGTTAAAAGAACGGGTGTTGACTGTAAACGGTGCATCCAAAGCCTATGCCATGACCGGTTGGCGTTTGGGTTATGCGGGCGGGCCTGAAGAGCTGATTGCTAGCATGACCAAACTGCAAAACCAAAATACCGGCAATCCATCGTCTGTAAGCCAAGCCGCAGCTATTGCCGCTTTAAACGGTCCCCAAGATTTTGTCCCTGAACGCTCAGCTGAATTTCAAGCCAGGCGCGATATGGTTGTTGAAATGATCAATGATACGGCGGGTCTTTCCTGCCGCACACCGGAAGGTGCTTTTTATGTCTATGCCAACTGCTCCGGTTTAATCGGGCGCAGAAAACAAGATGGCACCGTCATCAAAACCGATGTCGATGTCGTTATGTATTTGCTAGATTCCGTTGGAATTGCCGTTGTTCATGGGGCTGCATACGGTTTGTCGCCTTATTTTCGCATCTCAACTGCGGCCAGTCGGGACGAGCTAAAAGAAGCCTGTGCCCGCATTCAATCGGCTTGTCAGGCGCTCTTTTAGGATCGTCTAAAGACGGCGACTGTTTCCACATGCGGGGAATATTTAAATTGGTCGACGGGTATGGCGCGCTCGAAAGTGTAGCCGCCGTCGATTAAAATCTCTGCGTCGCGGGCTAAGCTGGCTGGGTCGCACGATACATAAATAACTAACGGGACTTCTGATTCTGAAATTTCTTCTACCTGCGCTTCTGCTCCAGCGCGGGCCGGGTTGAGAATGATCGCATCAAAGCGGTTTAGATCAATGTGAAATATGGGGTTGCGAAATAAATCCCGGACTGCTGTTTCCACCAGTTTTAAATTTTTAGCGAACCGTGTGGCATGATCAAGAGCAGCGATCGCTGTCTCGCTGGTGTCGGCGGCATAAACGGCAGTGGTTGATGCTAAGCGCAGCGCAAAGGGGCCAATGCCACAAAACAAATCTGCAATCTTTTTGGAATTTTTTAATTCAGCCAAAACCAACCGAGCAATGGTTTCTTCGCCAACGGCTGTTGCCTGTAAAAAGCATGCGGTGGGTAAGGGAACTTTGGCGGCTCCAATTTTCATGATCGGTTTACGCCGCTCTAAAGACATCACACCATCAATAGATACCCGTGCTAGATCACATTTCTCGGCGGCATCAGCGATAGCAATATGGGTTTCATACTCGAACTTCCGAGCGCCCCGGACATCGCAATCCATGCCTTGGGGGGTGTCGGTGATGGCAATATCAAGAGGGCGGGCGTCTTTTTGAAATGCAGTTGCCAATACACGAGCGGCATCGGTGCCTTTTGAAAGTCCCGGTGCTAAAATGGGGCAGGCGTTCATATTGATTAATGCGCGGCTGCGAGCCTGCATGAAACCGACTTGGATTTTATTGTTATCGAAGGTCACATGAAAAGTGACGCGGCGTCGCCCGTCGCCATGGGCATCGATCAATTCATCAACGGGAACATCATGGTCTTTGTTTCGAAGCGCTGTTTCAACAATGGAGCGCTTCCAAGTCCTGTAGGGTGCGTCAGCAAAGTGTTGAGACGCGCACCCACCACATTTGGTGAAATGCGGGCAGAAGGCTTCAATTCGGTCTTCTGAGGGCTCAATTACCTCTATAACCTCTGCTCGTTTGCCATCAGACTTAACCCGAACCAGTTCACCTGGTAAGGCATAAGGAACGAACTGACGTGTTGTATTTCCTTGATCACCTTGGGTCGCAATGCCATCGCAATGGCGGCCCAATTCGGATACGCGCAAAATTTGTTCTACCGTCGGTACTGCGGGCCTATTCGACTTACGCGAAGATTTTTTGGAGTTTCGCCACATCTTATTTGTTTTTTTAGCCATAGCCGAAATCCTTTGGCGTTATCGCAACGTACCATTCTGGGGGGATGTATACGCTGTTTTAAAGTTTTTCCAATACATGGAACAATCGGTCAACATTGGCTGTTGTGTTGAATACGTGTGGTGAAATCCGAAGCCCGGCCCCACGTGGTGATATATAAATGTTTTCAGACCGTAAAATGCTGATGGCATGAAGCGGTATGAGTTCGGGTCGTGTCATCCCAATAAAATGTCCTATGCGTTGTTCTTTGGCAGGGACAATCCAGCCTGCATTGGTTGCTTTATCGGCAGTGTAATCGATTAAATGGCTTAATTTTTGATGAATATCACGAACGCCCCAATTTTTAACTTGGGTCATTGCGCTAACCGTCATGGGAATATTTGTGTAATTAAAGCGCTCGCTCATATGGTAACGCCCGGCCCCTTCACTGAGCTAATCTGTATACATTGAGGACCCCTCAGCGTGGTTTAGGTTATGCAACTCCAAAGGTATGCCCAATTGGCGGTGCGGGGCTGAATATAAAAAACCAAGGGTGTGAGGGCTGAGCAGCCATTTATAGGCAGAGCAGGCAATGAAATCAGGTTGAAGCTTTTGTACATCCATTTGGTATGCGCCTGCGGCTTGGGTCGAATCGATAACGAATGCCGCGCCCAATTCACGGCATCGTTTACCAATAACTTCCAAATCCAAAAAACTTCCGTCTGTCAATGGCATTGGGGTAAGGTCACGATTGCCGTCTGTGCGTTTAATGTTTCTAAAACGGCAGTCGTCCAATCGTTATTAAACGGACGCTCTACGACCAGAACCACCCCACCATTTGCTTTTGAAAGTTCTCTCCACGCATAAACGTTTGATGGGAATTGTTCATGTAAAACGACAATATTTTGACCGCGCGATAAGGGTAAATTGTTTGCGGCGGTGGCAATGCCATAAGCGGTCGAGGGGGTGATTGCGATATCAGCAGCGATTGAACAGTTTAAACTAGCGAACAACTCTCGAACCGTTTCACCTTCTTCAACCATACCATCCCGGTCAAATGTCCAAGGATGTTATTTGCGCTCAAGGCCTTTATCGGCGGCAATTTTGCTTGTTTTCAATAAAGGTGAATTTGCGGCGCATTCTATAATAGGTGATGTTGTCTGGGATATCAAAAAGGTGGCGTTGGTTTTTTATCATTGAGTTTCGCTCACTAAACGCTTCTTTACGCTTTTTAATTTATGTTCCCGGTATGCAATAAATGCTGTGGCGCTAATTATTATTGACCCGCCGATCCAGACAAATATATCAGGAATCTGATCAAAAAATACATACCCCATTATTGCTATAAAGATAAGCCGGGTGAAGTCGATGGGCGTAACCACATGTGTTGGTGCGCTGCGCAGTGATTCGGCCATTGCCATTTGTGCAATTCCGCCAACAATACCAATAAACGCCAACCAGCCCAATTGCTCCATCGTTGGCCACGTCCATACAAATACGGCTGCTATAAAAGACAAGGGGGCCATAACAAGCGACATGTAGGCTGTAATGGTGACACTCGATTCGGTTTTCCCCAGCTCTTTAATAATTATCATGCAAATTGCCCACGCAAAAGCGGATGAGATGACTAAAAACTGGCCTAACGAAAAATCTTGAAATCCGGGACGTAAAATTATAACGGTACCGACAAATCCAACAAATATAGCAGCCCAACGACGGATGCCGACTTTTTCTTTAAAAATAAAAACGGCTAAAATAACGACAAACACAGGAGCCGAAAACGATAGGGCTGTTACCTCTGCTAACGGCACAATGCTGACCGAAAAGAAAAAGGCCAACATGCAATAAATGTTGATCACGCCGCGGGTAAAAAGCAGCGGAAAACGTTTGGTTTTTAAGGGAGTTAAGCCTTGGTGAATAAAAAAAGGTATGATCGGAATTAAGCCAAAAACACAGCGAAAAAATGCGATTTCGAAAGGATGCATGTCTTCTGAAACATAACGAATTCCGGTATGCATCATTGAAATGAGAATCGCATAAAAAAGCATTAATAAGATGCCTTTTGTCGTGTTTTGTGTTGGGGAGAGTGGGTATGAGGATAAGTTCATAATTGGCCTCGACCATACGCTTATAATTGATATTGTAAAACGCATCATACGGGTCCTAATTAATTGCTGGCTTTGCATTGACAACCCAGAACCCAACGCTTATGTTCCGCGCCACTAACCCTCCCTGGGGGTCCGGAATACTTGAGGATTAAGCCATGAAGATTAGAAATTCACTTAAATCTGCAAAAAATCGTGATAAGGACTGCGTCATTGTTCGCCGCAAAGGTCGTGTCTACGTTATCAACAAGAAAAACCCACGTTTTAAAGCTCGCCAAGGCTGAGTTTTCTTTTGAAAGATGGCTTTTGTCGTCTTTCCGTAAGTCGCAACCGCGCTACATTAAGCGCGGTTTTTTGCGTCTTGGCATGATCATTTAACATCATCCTCATTTATGACAAGCCGTTGAAACATTCGATCTAAACAAAGGATTGTTTGGGCTACAATTTACCCTATATTTATTTTTTTATATGTTGGAGGGCTAAGTGACTTCTAAAACATCCACCGAAAAAAAATCGAATACAGCGCTTATCGTTTTAACTGCTGGCGCTGTTAGCGTTTTGTTAGCAATGGGGCTTCGCAATAGTCAGGGACTATTTCAAATCTCTTTAACCACTGATTTGGGATGGGGGCGAGAGATTTTCAGCTTAGCGCTAGCCATACAAAACCTATTGTGGGGTGCGTTTCAGCCCTTCGCCAGTGCCGCCGCCGATAAATGGGGGCCGGGGCGCGTTGTCGCACTTGGTGGTATTCTATACGGTGTTGGTCTTTATGTTATGTCCAATTCGTTGACGCCAGGCTCATTTTACTTAAGTGCTGGTCTGATGCTTGGTATGGCACAAAGTGCGTGTGCAATTGGTATCGTATTGGGTGTTGTTGGTCGTGTTATGCCGCCTGAAAAGCGGTCTTGGGGGTTAGGCCTTGTGACCGCCGCTGGGGGCGTTGGGCAATTTACAGTCGTTCCCTTGGGGCAAGTCCTGCTGGGCGCATATGGTTGGTCTTTGGCCTTTATGTTTTTGTCGGCATTTGGTCTTATAATTGTCTGTTGTGGGCTTGCCATTGGTCAGGCAGCAAAAAATACCCCCGCCCAAACGTCAGTTAACGAATCGGCGGGTAATTTAAAAGAAGCAATCAAAGAAGCTGCCGGGCATCAGGGATATCAGTTGTTAACAATGGGATTCTTTGTTTGTGGGTTCCACGTCGCGTTTATCGGGGTCCATTTACCTGCGTATTTGCAGGATATAGGGATGTCAAATGAAATGGGGGCTTTGGCGCTGGTACTTATTGGCGTTTTTAACGTCATCGGTAGTTTTACTGCAGGGGTGTTGGGTGGAAAGCACCGAAAAAAATCTTTGTTGAGCATCCTATATCTATCACGCGCTTTTGTGATGATTTGGTTCATTCTAACCCCGATTAGCACCCTAACCGTGATCATTTTCGCCTGCGCAATGGGGTTTTTATGGCTGGGAACGGTACCCTTAACATCCGGCCTTGTTGCTCAAATTTTTGGTGCGCGTTATATGGGAACCTTGTTTGCATTTGTCTTTTTCAGCCACCAAATAGGCAGTTTTTTAGGCGTATGGCTGGGTGGTTATCTGTTTGATACCTTTGGCACGTACATGCCGGTCTGGTGGGCAGGCGTGGCCTTGGGTTTTGGCGCGGCGCTATTCCATTGGCCGATTAATGATAAAACGCTGGTAAGAACCCAACCAGCAGAATAAATTTCTGCCAAACATATTCAAAATTGTAGGAATACCAGATGTTGATGCCGAAGCCAGACGAAGGGACAATTGCCAAGCGCGATGAAATTATTCGAGCTATGCAATCGATTGTGTCGGATGAAGGTGTGATTACCGATAAAGAAGAATTACGCGCTTACGACTGCGACGGATTGATGGCCTATAAACAAGTGCCTTTAATCGTTGTTTTGCCCGAATCGACGGCTGAAGTCTCTAAGGTTCTGAAATATTGCTTTGAAAATGACGTTAAAATCGTACCGCGTGGGTCCGGCACCGGGCTTTCTGGGGGCGCGTTGCCGTTGGCTGATGGCATTACTTTAGGTCTTGGTAAGTTTAATAAGGTCTTGGATACAGATTTTGAAAACCGCTGCGTCGTTACTCAGCCGGGCGTTACCAATTTGGCCATCACCCACGCCGTTCAGCATAAAGGTTTCTACTACGCCCCAGACCCTTCCAGCCAAATTGCATGTTCTATAGGCGGTAATATTGCTGAAAATTCTGGCGGCGTGCACAGTCTTAAATATGGATTGACGACCAACAACGTCATGGGCGTCGAAATGGTGCTTATGAGCGGTGAAGTGATTCGATTGGGCGGCAAGCATTTAGACAGCCAAGGTTATGACTTGTTAGGCGTAATTACTGGATCAGAGGGACTTTTAGGGGTTATCACAGAAGTTACGGTGCGTATTTTAACCGCGCCAGAAACAGCTAAAGCCGTTTTGCTTGGGTTCGATACCAGCGAACAGGCGGGTGATTGCGTCGCTGCGGTCATCAGTGCTGGGATCATTCCGGGTGGCATGGAAATGATGGATACGTTTGCTATTCAAGCCGCCGAAGAATTTGTTAATGCGGGTTACCCGTTGGACGTTGAAGCGCTTTTGATCATTGAGCTGGATGGCCCAGAGGTTGAGGTTGAATATTTGATCGGACAAGTCAACAAAATTGCAAAAGATACGGGCGCTGTTCACGTTAAAATAAGCCAATCTGAAGAGGAGCGTTTGACGTTTTGGTCTGGACGAAAGGCTGCATTCCCCGCCGTTGGGCGCTTATCACCCGATTATATTTGTATGGACGGCACGATACCGCGTGGAAAACTATCCGAAGTTCTGCGTGAAATGAACAAATTGTCCAAAAAATATGATTTGCGTGTAGCTAACGTTTTCCATGCAGGTGATGGCAATTTGCATCCCTTGATTTTGTTTGATGCCAACAATCCGGGCGAGTTCGAGCGGGCTGAAAATTTCGGTTCCGATATCTTACGGCTTTGTGTTTCCGTCGGTGGTGTTTTGACTGGCGAGCATGGGGTTGGCATTGAAAAGCGCGATTTAATGGGTGAGATGTTCACCGAAGACGACATGAAGCAGCAACAACGATTGAAATGTGCTTTCGATCCTAACCAATTGCTAAATCCCGGAAAAGTATACCCAACCCTGCACCGATGCGCTGAATTGGGTCGAATGCATGTCCACAAAGGGGGCGTTAAGTTTCCTGATCTTCCGAGGTTTTAATGACTGAAAACCTAAAGCCAGAAAATAACGATCAGGTTTTAGAATTTGTTCAATGGGCTGTAACCCAAAAAATGCCGCTGGATGTGCGCGGGCAAGGAACAAAGCTAGGCATGGGCCGCCCAGTGGAAGCGGATCACATTTTAGATCTGTCAGGCCTTTCAGAAATTACCGACTATCAACCGAGCGAACTTTTTGTGACGGCCAATGCGGGCACGCCGATGAAAGATATTTACGCGGCCCTAGATCAACAAAATCAGCAACTGATGTTCGAGCCCCCTGACTATGGCCCTTTATTAGGCAGCGCTGTGGACCAAGGAACTTTGGGCGGTTTGGTGGCGTGTAATCTAGCAGGCCCCCGGCGCATCAAAGCCGGATCAGCCCGCGATAATTGCATTGGATTTCATGCCGTTAGTGGGCGTGGAGAAATGTTTAAATCCGGTGGTAAAGTTGTCAAAAACGTAACCGGTTTTGATTTATCAAAATTGATGACAGGATCATACGGAACGTTGGCAGTGATGACCGAAGCGACCCTTAAAGTTTTACCAAGCCCAGAAAATACACGGACGGTTTTGGTCCGTTGGGCGAAAGACGGTGATGCAGACCAGCTAAACAATCAAGCCATGACAGAAGCATTGGTCAGCACCAATGAAGTCTCAAGCGCTGCCCATTTGCCCGCCAAAATCGCCGCACGTTCAGCTGTTGCATATCTAAACAGTGCAGGCAGTGCGGTGACGGCGTTGCGTGTTGAAGGCCCTGCGCCATCGACGGCGTATCGGTGTGCAGCACTCAAAGAATTATTATCTAAATTTGGTGATGTTGAAGAGCTTCATACGAAAAACTCTAAAATTTTGTGGAAAGAAATTGCCGATGTTTCGTACTTGGCCGCCAATCAAGAACGCGCTGTATGGCGCATATCTGTTCCGCCAACTGAAGGAGCTCATGTTGTCCAGCGTATCCTAGAAAGCGCTGAAGCGGACGTTATGTATGATTGGGGGGGCGGGCTTGTTTGGTTGCAAATCGATGAAGTTGACCAAGCATCAAAAAACCTTATTCGGGGTTCAGTAGCCCAAGTGGGTGGCCATGCTACACTGGTTCGGGCATCCAAACAGTTGCGCCAATCTGCCATTGTTTTTCAGCCCTTAGATCCCTACATGACTGGTATCACAAAGCGTGTAAAAAATGGTTTTGATCCGGAGGGTATTCTTAACCCCGGTCGCATGTACAAAGGCATATAACGGCGATGCAAACAAACTTCACACTGGCTCAGTTGGCTGACCCTGATATCGAAGCCGCTAATGGTATTTTACGCAAATGTGTGCATTGCGGATTTTGTACGGCAACATGTCCAACGTTCGTCACGCTGGGCGATGAGTTAGATAGCCCCCGTGGTCGCATTTATCTGATCAAAGAAATGCTCGAAAGTGGCGCACCAGTTTCCGCCAAAGTCGTTAAACATGTGGACCGGTGCCTATCGTGCTTGTCGTGTATGACAACATGTCCGGCATCCGTTGATTATATGCACTTGGTTGATTTAACCCGTGTACGTATTGCTAAAACCTATAAACGCCCCTTTGCAGATCAGCTGATGCGGAATGTTCTGGCGTTGGTTCTACCCTATCCAAACCGGTTTAGAATTGCGTTGATCGGCGCGTGGTTTGCAAAACCTTTTGCCAAAATTTTACCCAAAGCTTTGGGCAGTATGTTGAAATTAGCACCAGCGAAAATATCTAGCCCATCGGCCATTGATCGGCCACAAACGATTAGCGCTGAAAACACCAAAGTTAAACGCGTCGCCTTATTGACCGGTTGTGCTCAACAGGTGTTAGACCCGGTTATAAATGAAGCAACCGTGCGATTATTAACACGCCACGGCTGTGAAGTTGTTGTGGCGGATGGTATGGGGTGCTGCGGTGCTTTGGTGCATCATATGGGGCGCGAAAATGAAGCGCATATGCAGGCGAAAAATAACATTATTGCATGGGAAAAGGTACGTGATTCGGGCAGCCTCGATGCCATTGTGATCAACGCATCGGGTTGCGGAACAACGGTTAAAGATTATGGGTATATGCTTCGTAATGAGCCTGATTGGGCTGATCGCGCTGCGGCCATTTCAGCCCTAACCAAAGATGTAACCGAGGTGATGTCGGATTTAGAGCTGACACGAACCCGTGCTGAAACCTCAGAACTCCGCATCGCCTATCATTCCGCGTGCTCTATGCAGCATGGCCAAAAACTGAAAACCCAACCTAAAGCCTTATTACAAGCGGCTGGGTTTGAGGTGTTTGAACCTGCGGAAGGGCACTTATGCTGTGGGTCAGCGGGCACATACAACATTTTACAGCCTGAATTGGCAACCAAATTGCGGGATCGGAAAGTGGCTAATTTGAATAAATTGGACGTCCATGCCGTTGCGACTGGAAATATTGGCTGTCAGATGCAGATTTCGAGTGGGATGGCCGAAGCGGGGGGCGTCCCGGTTGTTCATACGGTTCAGCTTTTGGATTGGGCCAGTGGCGGGCCAAAACCCGCATCTCTTGATTATATAAAAGTGAGTGATGTAACGAAAGTTTGATCACATTAGCGCATGTCAGCTCTTGGATTCTGGAACAAACGCGCCCATTATCATTAAATGCGCTTTTTTTATTCACTTTTTCTGTGTGGCCTGATCTCTGTTTTTACGGCTTTTCTGGCCGTGGCCGATCAAAATGACCCAAAGCTCGATGAGTTGTTTGCTCAGTTGCGGGGGGCTGAAAGTACAAAAAAGGCTTCTCGAATCGAAGCTGAAATTTGGGCCACTTGGGCTTACAGCGGGGATGAATTGATTGATCGCCATATGTCGCTTGGGATGAAGGCTATGCATGCAGGCGCCCTTCGATTATCGCTTCGGGAATTCTCGACGGTTATTGATCTTGATCAGAACTTTGCCGAAGGGTGGAATAAACGTGCCAGCATCTATTATATGATGGGGGATTATAATAAATCGGTTAAAGATATCGAACGGACTTTAGCGCTGGAGCCTCGGCATTATGGGGCTATCTCAGGGATGGCTTTAATTTTTGATGCAACTCGGAATGCAGCAAGTGCCCTAAAAGCATGGCAACAAGTGCTCGAGTTTACACCGTATAACCAACAAATACGAAAACATGTTAAAGATCTGGAAAATGAAGTGCAAGGCAAGGCCATATAGTTGCGAGCATCTCTGGAATCCTAGGAGGTTCTAAACTACACTATGCACTTCAAATACTAATATGGAGTGTCGCCATGCAAATAAGTCTTCAAACGAACCCTGTAAGCCTTCAAACGAACCCTGTAAGCCTGAGTGATGAATTTTTAGAAGAATTACGCACCGTTGTTGAGCAGCGATTATCAACAGTTGATGCTGTCTGTTTTCAGCACGGAAAGGACGAGTCTTGGCATGAATCGATGCCCCCTGGCGCAGTTGTTTTTGCTCATTCGACGGAGGAAGTGAGTGAGATTGTAAAGATTTGCGCCCGCCATAAAATCCCCGTCATTCCTTACGGCACTGGAACGTCCTTAGAAGGGCATGTGGGTGCCGTTCACGGTGGTGTTTG
Source organism: Rhodospirillales bacterium (assembly GCA_028825025.1). Lineage (GTDB taxonomy): Bacteria > Pseudomonadota > Alphaproteobacteria > Rhodospirillales > Casp-alpha2 > JABMNT01. The sequence continues at coordinate 18,619 of JAPKAX010000021.1, forward strand.
TATTGATTTGACTGAAATGAATGAAATTTTGACGGTCAACGCGGAAGATTTGGACGTTACCGTTCAGCCCGGTGTTCGCCGCAAGCAACTCAACGAACATTTACGCGACACCGGCCTGTTTTTCCCCATTGATCCGGGTGCTGATGCTTCGTTGGGTGGAATGACAGCGACGCGGGCATCGGGCACGAATGCTGTGCGGTATGGCACCATGCGCGAAAACGTTTTGTCGATGGTTGTTGTTATGGCGGATGGGCGCATTATCAGAACCTCTAGTCGTTCCAAAAAATCTTCTGCAGGTTACGACCTAACGCGCTTGTTTGTTGGCTCAGAAGGGACTTTGGGCGTCATTACAGAAATTACTCTGCGTTTGTATGGCATCCCTGAAGCCGTATCTGCCGCTGTTTGCCCGTTTCCGGATTTAGAATCGGCGGTGAATACTGTGATAACAACCATCCAATGTGGTATTCCGGTTGCCCGAATTGAGTTGATGGATGAAGTTCAGATGAAGGCGTTGAACGCTTATTCTAAATTCGATTACCCTGAACAACCAACATTGATGTTTGAGTTTCATGGCACTGAAGCGGGTGTTAAAGAGCAATCGGAAATGGTCGGCGATATTGCTGATGACAATAACGCGGGTGAGTTTCAGTGGGCCACTAAGGCAGAAGAGCGGACCAAGCTTTGGCAGGGTCGTCACGATTCATATTATGCGGCTATGGCTTTACGCCCCGGTGCAAAAGGTATGGCGACGGATGTTTGTGTTCCTATCTCCAGATTAGCCGAATGCATTTTAGAAACCCGCAAAGATATAGATGAACAAGAACTGCTGTCCCCAATTGTTGGCCATGTCGGCGATGGTAATTTCCATTGTTGCTTTATTATGGATCCAGACGATCTGGATGAAATGGCGCGGGTAGAAAGCGTAAACAAGCGGATGGTTATGCGGGCTTTGGAGATGGGTGGGACATGTACGGGCGAGCATGGTGTTGGGATCGGTAAAATAGATTATCTTGTGGCAGAACATGGGGAAGCTTTAAGTGTTATGCGTTCAATGAAAATTGCTCTGGACCCAGATAACATTATGAACCCAGGTAAGATCATTAAGCTTTAATAGTTCTTATTTTAATTGAGTAGAGTTTTAAATAGATGGATAACCCTCAAGACTTTTTACGTTCTCTATTTGATGCGGGTGTTGCCGCGGCGAACCCAATGCTATGTGTACCTCCTTTTTTGCCTTCTCCACCCAAAGGCAAAACAATTGTCATTGGTGCGGGTAAAGCCAGCGCTGCAATGGCGCGCGCTGTTGAAGACAATTGGGATGGTGAGCTGAGCGGATTGGTCGTGACGCGCTATGGGTTTTCTGTGCCGTGTCAGCGGATCGAAATTATTGAGGCATCACACCCAGTGCCGGATGCTGCGGGTCGGGCGGCTGCGGGGCGAATTGTTGAATTGGCAAAAAGCTTGGGGCCGGATGATTTGTGCATTGCCGTTATTTCTGGGGGTGCATCGGCTGTTTTGACCTATCCGGCTGACGGGATAACACTGGAAGACAAACAAGAGCTGAACCGGGTATTGTTGCGTTCAGGTGCAAATATTATCGAGATGAATTGTATTCGAAAACATTTGTCTGCCATCAAAGGCGGGCGGTTGGCGCAAGCGATTGCCCCGGCGCGTGTTGTTACACTGCTTATTTCGGATGTTCCGGGTGACATACCAGGCGTTATTGGTTCTGGGCCAACGGTTCCAGACGAGACAACTTTTGCAGAAGCATTAGCCATAATCGATAAGTATTCGATGCAACCACCAATAGCGATTATGAAACATTTACATAAAGCTGAAAACGAAACGCCAGCCGTCGGTGATCCGGTTTTCAATAATATGGAACTGTTTATGGCGGGGCGTCCCAAAGCCAGTTTGGATGCCGCCGCAGCTGCTGCGAAAGCGGCTGGCGTTCGCCCGATTTTGTTAGGCGATGACATTGAAGGTGAAACGCGTGACGTCGCACGTGAACATGCAGAAATGGCCTTAAAGATAATTGAGGCCCGTGAAAATGCAGATGGCCCGTGCGTCATTTTATCCGGTGGAGAGACGACGGTTTCGATCAAGGGTGAAGGCGGGCGTGGCGGTCCTAACGGCGAATATGCATTGGCGATGGCATTGGCGTTGGATGGTAACAAAAAGGTTTACGCATTGTCAGGCGATACAGATGGGATCGACGGTAGTGAAGACAATGCCGGTGCGATGATTGGTCCTGATATTTTGCTCCATGCCAAAGAGGCCGGATTAGATGCTGCAGTGTATCTTGAAAATAATGACAGTTATGGGTTTTTCGAAAAGGTGGGCGGGCTTTTAATGACAGGGCCAACGTGCACTAACGTAAATGATTTACGTGCTGTTTTAGTTCTGCCTTAAAATATCTTATGACTATATTTATTTGAATACCTATAGTGTAATAAGTACGTAAATCCGATTAGAAGGTGAAGCTTGTGAAAAAGACAATTTGGGGATTTTCTGTTGTTGTTTTGATCATTGTGGGCGTGATTGTTGTTGGCCCCAGTATGATCGATTGGAATGCGTATAAAGGCGATGTTTCCCAAAAAGTAAAAGCGCTTACGGGACGCGATTTGAAAATATTGGGCGACGTGCAAGTCACATTATTTCCGACACCTGCTATTATTGCGAACGATGTGTCATTTTCGAACATGCAAGGTGCTGCTACAGCTACGATGATGAAGCTGGAACGGGCTGAGGTTTGGATCGCATTCAGCCCGTTATTGGCAGGGCAAATTAAAGTCGAGACGGTTCGCCTCATTAAGCCGGTTATTGAATTGGAACTTGCGGCAGATGGTCGTAAGAATTGGGAGATAAAGCCATTAGATAAAGGCGTTAAAAACGCGCCACGAGCTTCAAAAGAGACACAAACATCGAGTGAGGCTGAAGCATCTGTACCTTCTATAGTTTTAGATGACTTTACGATTGTTGATGGCGCGTTGAACTATCGTGATTCATCGCACGGCACAATCGAGCGGATTGAAGGTTTGAATGCACACGTTGAAGCCGCTTCGTTAGTAGGCCCCTTCCAATCTACGGGAACTCTGACTTTGCGCAATACACCACTTAGTTATGACATTAGTGTTGGCGAGGTTATCAAGTCACGTACGTTACCGTTAAATATGAAATTCGGTGTTGGTGAAAGCAGCGCTTCTTTACAGATTGGTGGAACGATTCTTGACCTTATCGGCGAGCCAAAATTCAAGGGTTCGGTAAAAGGAGAAGGAAAAAACCTTGGCCAACTAATTGAAGCCATTACCCGCAACCCGACACCACCTGCATTATCGCAATTATTTTCTATCGAAGGAAATATTTCGGGTTCTGCACTTGGGGCTGAAATAAATGACCTGTCTGTGCAATTAGCGGATGCCAATTTAACTGGTGATATTTCAGTTGAGATGGGCGCTGCACCACGTTTTTCTATCAATCTAGCTGCTGCAAAATTTGACCTTGATAAGTGGCTGAACACAGAACAATCCGGATTAACGAAAGTAAAAACAACTTCAAAAACGAAAGTCACTATTTCAGTTGATGCTCCTTCTCAGAAAGACCAGCCAATCGCGCAGGCATCTAACGGCGTGATGATTCCAAAAAACATAAGTGGTTCAGTTATCGTCTCGGTTGAAGCCTTGGTTTATAGGGGTCAAGCGATTGGTGATGTATTGATTAATTCCGAACTGGACAATGGTGTTGTAAAGCTTAGTCAGTTTTCAGCACAATTACCGGGTGGCTCAGAGGTCACGCTATATGGAGATTTATCCACACCAAAGGGTGCTCCTCAGTTTTTAGGGAACATAGGAGCCCATACAAATGATCTACGCAAAATTACCGAATGGTTAGGTGTTAAAGTACCAAACATTCCGAAAGATCGTTTGCGTAAGGTCGACTTTAGTAGCGCAATTATGCTGACCCCAAATGAAATTCAGGTCCAAAGCCTGAACCTTAAATTTGACAGCTCCAGATTAACGGGAGCTGCAACAATCGCATTAGGGTCTCGGCTTGGGTTCGGTGCCAATTTGACGCTAGATCAAATAAATGCAGATGCGTATATACCCATACCTTCGAAGTCAAAACCGCCTATCGTATCTACAAATTTGAAAGACAGTAATGCAACTGTTGGCAAACAAAACACCAAGAAAACTCAACCCATTAGTCCATTCAAAGGGGTGTCTGCGTTAGCTGGATTTGATGCAAATTTATTGTTAGAAATTAAGCAACTTCGATTAAAGGGCGAGCAATTGAAGGGCGTAGCTGTTGATGCGTCGTTATATGACGGCAGCTTGGATATTCGAAAATTTAATGTTGCACAGTTTGCCGGAGCAACGCTTGTGACATCAGGTAAAATAGAAGGACTTCGTGATATTCCAATTGCACAGGGGCTTCGCGTTAGTATTAAATCTAAAAACTTAACCCCAATCATGCGTCTGTTTAAAACAAAATTTCCTTTTAAAGCCGCGGCACTTGGAAAAACCTCTTTAGATTTGCAAGCTGATGGTAGCTTTCTGTCGCCTAAAGTCAAGGCAACAATAAAGACAGCAGGGGCTAAAATTCAGGCGAATGGGAAAATTTCAGTATTGCCAATTAGAGATACATTTGATTTGAACGTAAACCTTAGCCATCCTGATTTAGCCCGTTTGTTACGCACTTTAGGTTCTAAATACCGACCCTCGGGAAAGATTGGCGGGCTTACATTGGCGTCTCATATTAAAGGGAAACCGAAGATGTTTTCTTTTGATAAATTGTCAGGAAAAATTGATAAAATTAATTTTGGAGGATTGGGGCAAGCAGATTTTTCTGGTGCACGCCCAAGAATTTCAGCTGATCTTAAACTTGGTGCGTTGAGTCTTGATCCCTTTCTACCAGCAATTCAAAATGCGAATTTAGCACCGGAGTTATGGAAATCATTAAAGCGCCGCCCCGTTGCTTGGCCTGGCCCAATTGCCAATGATAATTCGCCATCAATTATAAATGTTGCTAATCGTGGACGTTGGTCGGCAGACCCGATTGATTTATCTGTTTTGAAGTCGTTCGATGCTAATATCGTACTTAAAACGCCGATTGTGATATTCTCAAAATACCTACTTGAAAAAGTAGATTTGATTGCTGAAATCAAAAATGGAACCCTCATAACTAAACGACTGGTGGCCCAACTGTTTGGTGGGCAGGTGCAAGGAAATGCCAAAATTGTCTCTGGGAATCCAAATCAAATTTCGTCTGCATTTAATATTTCAGGGATAAAAATTACTGACGCGTTACGCTCTATCACAGGAAAAGCAACAGCCAGTGGTTTTCTTGATGCCAATTTAGATTTCAC
>JAPKAX010000233.1 GCA_028825025.1 Rhodospirillales bacterium
GGCAGTGCTGCGTTGGTTATGAATTGACATGGTCAGATTTACCTTAGCGAAATATCAAATTGACCGATTCTCGATGAAGATTGTCATGGCATAGCAATTCAGACAAGTGTAGATTAGCAGATCGCTATAACATTAACGGCAACTATTAGGATTCCATATCGTGATCACCAGGGACCGAGCCTACTTTTTACTACTGAATATTGGCCATTTTATGGACCATTTATTCACTCTCATTTTTGCAACAGTTGCAGCACTCGCATTGCACCGTGAATGGGGTGTTGGATACGCAGCACTTTTGGCTTACGCGACACCGGGATTCTTTGCCTTTGGTTTGTTCTCGTTACCAGCGGGTTGGTTAGCCGATAAATGGAGCCGCGATGGAATGATGTGCGTGTTCTTTATAGGCATTGGATTAGCCTCGATCACCACAGGCTTTGCTCAAACGCCCTTACAAATTGGTTGTGGTTTGTTCGTTATCGGCATGTTCGCTGCGATTTATCATCCCGTTGGTTTAGCGATTGTAACCATGCGATGGAAAAATACTGGAATGCGCATAGCGTCGAACGGGGTTTGGGGTAATTTGGGCGTTGCAAGTGCGGCCCTGATAACCGGATATATGATCGATCATGGCGGTTGGCATATGGCGTTTATTTTGCCGGGCATTTTTTCGATCTTCATGGGCTTCGTCTATATGGCGTTCACATGGAAAGACATCCATTTTGACCACACGACAAAAAAGCAAGAACTATCAACTTCTGAAGTCAAGCAGTCGCCATCGCATAGGGCTTTGGTTTTACGGGTCTCGGCGATTGTGTTCCTGACAACAGCAGTGTCATCCGTTGTTTTCCAATCAACGACGTTCGCACTTCCAAAAATATTTGATGAGCGCTTGCAGGGCCTTGCACTGAACTTATCCCAGTGGACCGACAGCGTTGGCGCATCAGGGCAGGGTGATGTGGCAACTGTCATTGGTTCGTTAGCGTTTATTGTTTTTGCCATGGCATCGATGGCTCAATTGGCTGTTGGGTTATCGCTAGATCGCTTTGGCCCACGTCCAGTATTCATGATTGTCGCAACCGTTCAGTTTATTTTCTTTTCCTTAATGCCGGGGCAAGTTGACGGTGTTGCCTTGGCGATTGCATTCGGCTTTATGCTGGGCGCGTTTGGTCAAATCCCAATTAATGATTTCATGATTGGCAAAATGGCCAGCGGGGCCTTCCGTGCTCGTATCTATGGGGTCAGATATGTTGTTTCATTTTCAGTGTTAGCGATTGCATTGCCTTTGATCGCCTACGTTTATGCAAATTGGGGCTTTGATTCTCTGTTCCGCATTCTGTCTGGTGCGGCTATGGTGATCTTTATCGCGGTGATCATTTTGCCCAAAAAACTACCAACTCCAGAAGCGGTTCCGGCTGCAGCTGAATAGGTTTTGTATTGAGAAGGGGGGCTTTATGCCCCCCTATTAATAACCTGAGTTCTTAAGCAACCCGGTCGCCTTTTTTGAATTTTGCGGCCCGGTTATCAACACCCGGTAACATTTTTGCAGCATCGCGGGTGACGACCAAATCCAGAATCGTTGGCCGGTCTTTTGTTGCCATAGCGGTTTTTAAAGCGCCTGCTAACTCAGCCGGGTCTTCAACCCGTATTCCCTGACACCCAAACACTTCAGCCAATTTTGCGTAGTTCTGTTCATTCAAATCGCTGGACTGATAATTGCCTTCGCCATACATCAAATGTTGCAAGGCTTTGACGTATCCAGACGCCGCGTTGTTGACGATGATCAGCGTGAACGCCAACCCCATGCGCTTGGCTGTTTCCAGCTCGCCCAAAACCATATTAAAGCCGCCATCACCGGTGATTGAGACCACGGGGCGATCAGGTGCAGCTAATGCCGCACCCATGGCACCCGGAAGTCCGTACCCAATGGAGGCAAAGCCCCGGTCTGGAACGAACCCACGGCCTGCTTGTTTGGTGTCATACAACAATCCGCCCCAGTGGGCCGCGAACCCACCGTCTGCCACCAAAATGGCGTCGGCGGGTAAATTTTCGTTTAATTCAAGCAATACCCGCGCCATATCAATGGGCTGTTCATCTGAATTCATACGCGCCGATACACCGTTGCGCCATTTGGTCATGGCAATAGGAACGGTGTCTGCGTAATCGGCGTTCTGAGTGCCTAAATCAGTGCGGATGTTTTGCACCGCTTCATGCAAATCTTGAAGGCCTTCTTTGGCATCAGACCACAAGCGTAAGGCGGGTTTGAACGTTCGGTCAAACTCTTCGGCGACAATTTCCATATGAATTACGGTTTGTTCGGGGGCCGGAAGGCTATAGCGTTTTGTTGCTATTTCACCGAGCTTGCATCCAACCACTAACAAACAATCAGACTTCGCAATCAGATCATTTGCAATCCGGTCATAGCGCCCAAAAAGCCCAGCGCTTAACGGATCAGAACACGCTATACCGCCTTTGCCTGAAAGCGTGTGGGCTACGGGGATGTTGTTTGCTTTCGCAAATTGCGCCAATTCATCGTGAGCAAAGCTGATATGAATACCGCCACCACATAAAATCATTGGGGTTTTGGCGTTTGCAATCAGTTCAGCCGCTTTTTCTAATTCTCCGCGTGCGGCGCGGGTTCGCATGCTGGGTGCTGATTCGAAACACGCATCCACATCAAAATCTTTAGGAACGAAATTGAACGTTCCGTGGCAAATATCTTCTGGGATTGCAACGACAACCGGGCCGGGGCGGCCGCTGGTGGCAACGGCAAAGGCGCGGCGGATAAATTCTGGGATACGCTCGATCATTTCAACCCGTAAAAACTCTTTGCAAGCGGGTTTCAAAATGTCCGTTTGATTGGTCTCTTGGGTCATGTTTTTCCATGAATGAGCCCGGTGGGTATCGCCGACTAATACGACCATTGGAGACCCAGCATTCAAAGCTTCAACCAATCCAGTAACTAAGTTCGTAGCTCCCGGTCCAAGCGTTGCGTCACACACACCAACCCTGCCACTGACTTTGGCATAAGCATCGGCGGCAAACACGGCGCAGCGTTCGTCGTTAATCAGGTTGTGGTTTAATTCCAATCGGCGCGCGGCATCATAAAAAGGAAGCAGCTGAAACCCACCCATTCCAAACATCGGGCCAATTTTAAAAGCTTGAAGCATCCGAACTAATGCTTCGCCACCGGTCATTTCATTTGTATCAGTCATCTTATTTTCCAACTCGATTTAATGTTTTTTCAATAATTTGTTCAGCAGTAATGCGGACTTCATCTTCCATAGTCGGCGCATAGCTAATGGGAATGCGCGGTGCCGCAATACGCAAAGGGGCAGCTTTCATATCAGAGAATACGTTTTCTGTAACGGATGCTGCAATTTCAGCACCAAAACCACCAACTTGAACCGCTTCGTGAACAACAACTAAATGCCCGGTTTTGCGAACACTTTCAAACACCGTCTTTTTGTCCCATGGCCAAAGTGTACGCAAATCAATGACTTCTGAATCGACACCTTTTGCCGCCAATCCTTCGGCGGCTTCCATCGATGTGTGGAACATCGCGGACCAAGATACGATGGTTACGTCTTTGCCAGGTCTTGCAATGCGGGCTTTGCCAATGGGCAAAATTTCGGCGTCATCATCAACCGGGCCTTCTAAATCCCATAGACTTTTATGCTCCAGATATACAACCGGGTCATTGCAACGGATCGATTCCATTAACAAGGTTTTATTGTCAGCTGGCGTTGACGGCATAACGACAACCAGTCCTGGAATATGGGCGTACCACGCTTCTAATGACTGTGAATGCTGCGCCGCTGATGAACGCCACAAGCCGGACGGTTCACGCACCACCATAGGAACACGGGTTTGTCCGCCGAACATATAGCGGGCTTTGGCTGCTTGGTTGACCAATTCATCGACCGCGCACAAAGCAAAGTCAGAAAACCGCATTTCAACAACCGGGCGGGTGCCCATCATCGCAGCTCCGACGGCTGAACCCAAAATACAACTTTCTGATATGGGCGTGTCGGCAATTCGGTCTTTACCAAATTCAGATTGTAATCCGTGGTATTGTCCAAACACACCACCGCGGCCCAAGTCCTCGCCTAAGGCCCAAACAGAGGTATCTTCGCGCATCATTTCAGCTAAGCCTTCACGGCCCGCTTCCAAATATGTTATCTGTTTCATTAGAAAGCCTCCGTTTGTGGGTCGCCAATATCTTGAACATCTTTGTACGCATCAAGGGCAGGGGGGAACGATGCGTCGCGGGCAATTTCATACACCCGCGTCATTTCTGCCGTTGCTTCGTTATCGAACTCATCGAGTTGTTCGGTAGATACGCCATCTTCAATTAATAAATTACGGCAGCGGGCTATGGGATCGTTTGACCACTTTTCGTCCGCTTCCCCATCAGGGCGATAGGCAGCAGGGTCTGTGCTGGTGTGACCTTCTAATCGGTATGTGAGGAAATGCAACAAATGTGGGCCACTTTTTTTGACTCGTGCAATGTAATCTTGGGCGGCTTGATCAACGGTAATAATATCGTTGCCATCAAATGTTTCAGCCTTAATCCCCAAAGATTGGGCACGGACAACAGGGCCACCGCCTGCTGTTGTTTCTTTTGTGTGGGTGGTGGCTGAATAGCCATTGTCTTCACAGATAAATAGGATGGGAAGGTTGTAAACTTTGGCCCAGTTCAAACCTTCTAAAAAAGGCCCCCGATTGATCGCGCCATCACCAAATATACAGACAACTATTTTATTCTCGCCTTTTAATTTGATTGCGTGGGCGGCACCAACCGCAATATTGATATTGGCTCCAACAACACCGTTCGCCCCTAACATGCCAACGCCAAAATCAGCGATGTGCATAGAGCCACCTTTGCCGGCGCAATTGCCGCCTTCTTTGCCTAAAAGCTCAAGCATCATAGCACTTGGGCTGGCACCTTTACTTAGGGTGTGGCCGTGGCCCCGGTGGGTTGATAGTAAAATATCATCCTTGTTCAAGTTT
>JAPKAX010000022.1 GCA_028825025.1 Rhodospirillales bacterium
CATCCCAAACGGCCAATTCAAAACCACAGTTTTTACCAAGGTGATGGGCTGATAAGCTTTGGGAAATCTGCTGCTGGGCCGGGCTTATGAACAGATACCCCAACACTCCATAGTCCAACCGAACATGGCTATGGCGCAAATTCCTGATCATGCTATAGATAGCAATTAAAACGTGGGTGTCCAAAAATGTTGCGACGGTAATTTCACCATTGGTCAGGTAAAAGAAAATACCAGTCATAATCCCATCGAAAAAATCCCGCCCATCTCCATCAAAAACAAGCCAACCGGATGAACCCGAAACAATGTAAACGGCGTTAAGGCTTGAGCTGAATGATGGACCTTATGAAATTGCCACAAGACATCAAATTGATGCTGGGCCTAATGAGCAAAAACCGACCAAAATCATGAGAAATAAAAAAGAAGGTGGTATAAGCAATTCGTGCAGTGGCCGCATCCCATCCTAGCGTCAGGTTCGGCTCGAAGACTGTTTTAAGGTTTCTTGCACCCACATTCCCATATCAATACTCGCCAACTTCAAAGGTGCTATTAAAGAACCAAACAGGATCGTGTTGAAGATAAAATACAGGTAATTATTTCATTAAAATGCTTCTGGTTTCTGCGCTTTACCACACCCTCAATTGATCATTGAACTTAGTGTTCGATAATGCCACCATTGGTATTATTTTAGAGATATATTTAATGGAGCTCCTCTATTTTGTAGCCATTCCACCACTATTAATGGAGCCTTTCATGGCATTACCAAATCTTAAGCGTCTTTTTGCATCCAACGATTTAAAAGTTGGCCATTCGATTTTTGAGTTTAATTCATCGGGATTAGGTCAAATCATTTCGGCATCAGGTGTCGATTATGTTTTTCTAGATATGGAGCATTCAGGCTTTGGCATTTCTGAAACTAAACGCGCAATAGCTGGTTTGCGTCTCGCTAATATTCCAGCCCTTGTCCGCCCCCCATCGAACGCATACCATCATATTGCACGCGCCTTGGACGTTGGAGCCGCCGGGCTTATCATGCCTATGGTGTCATCCAAAGAAGAAGCTGAACACATTGTATCGTGTATGAAATACCCACCTATGGGGCAACGCGGTGTTGCTTTGAACATTGCCCACGATGAGTACAGACCAGGTGATACAGCAAAAAAACTTGCATCCGCCAACCAGCGTACAGTCTTTGTTGCCTTAATCGAGACTAAAGAAGGAATAGATAATATTGATGCCATTGCGTCTGTGAAAGGGCTTGATTGCTTGTGGATTGGGCATTTTGATCTGAGCTGTTCATTGGGTATCAATGGACAATTCGATCACCCAGACTTCATTAAAGCGGCAGATAAAGTAAAACGTGCCGCAAAAAAACATAACAAAGCACTAGGCCGCTTAACCGGTGATGCGGCGGGGGCCATTGCTTTATATAATCAAGGTTACGATGTTTTATGTTATTCAGGCGATTTATGGGTTTATCAAGAAGCCTTGGTTAAGGGCATTGATGAAATTCGGGCGGGCTGCAAACCCCGAAAATCCGTTGCCGCTAAATCTTCAAAACCGTCTAAGACTACCAAAGGAGTAAAAAAGAAATGAGCCTTTTTCGTGTAGCCTTATCTGGCGATTTCAAAAAACCCGACGGTTCTGCAGCTTATCCTTCATTCGATTTAAGCCCTCTGCAAAACGACCCTAACATTGAGCTTGAATTCGTTACTCCAAAAGACGGGCGAATGATGGCGGAATCTTTGGCAGACTTCGATGCGCTTATTTTATTGGGTGCCCAGTTCGACGCCAATTCAATTCCAAGCAATGGCCGACTTAGCTTGGTTGCACGCTTTGGTGTTGGGTATGACAACGTTGACGTTGCTGCCTGCACCGTTGCTGGGATTGGCGTTGTCATCACCCCAGATGGCGTCCGCCGCCCAGTTGCAGTGGCAATTTTGACGTTCATTTTGGCTCTGGCCGGAAAGTTATATGACAAAGATCGCTTGACCCGTGAAGGCAAAGCCGGGTTCGACAAACGCCCCGCCTATATGGGCATGGGCCTTGTTGGCCGGACTTTGGGGTCGGTTGGCATTGGCAACATTGGCGCTGAAATGTTTCGAGTATGTGCGCCCCTAAACATGAAATTCATCGCCCATGATCCGTGGGCTGACCCAGCAGTTGCCCAAGAGCTTGGGATTGAACTGGTTAGCCTAGAGCGGGTTTTTGCCAAAAGTGACTTTTTATCCATAAACGCACCCCTTACAGACCAAACCAAACACTTGGTCAATGCGGAACGGTTGGCTTCAATGAAATCAACCGCATATCTAATCAACACATCGCGCGGCCCTCTTGTCGATCAACCGGCTTTGGTTGAAGCCCTTAATAACGACGTTATTGCAGGCGCTGGATTGGATGTGTTTGATCCAGAACCCTCACCATCCCACGACCCGATATTCAGCGCAAAAAACGTGATCGTCACCCCACATGCTTTGTGTTGGACCGATCAATGTTTTGCTGGGATTGGGGCATCAGATGTGGAACAAGTATTGTCCGTTAAAGCAGGTGAAGCGCCGCTTTATTTAGTTGATAAATCAGTTGTGGATGATGCGACATTTAAAGATCGATTGCGCGCCTATAAAGACGCCTGAGCACACACAGCATAAAGCAGGGAAACTGATGAGTAACAAACGCGGCAACGCAACCAATGGGGCTGAAGCCATGGTCCGCCTTCTTGATGCTCATGGGGTGCGCCACATCTTTGGCCTTTGCGGCGACACCACCTTGCCGTTTTATGATGCGCTCTACCGCTTGGACCATGGCATGCAGCACATCCTAACCCGCGACGAACGCTGCGCTGGATATATGGCCGATGCCTATGCCCGCGTTACGAGACGGGTTGGCGTGTGCGAAGGCCCCAGCGGTGGCGGTGCGACGTATATTCTGCCGGGTGTTATAGAAGCTAATGACTCATCCGTTCCCGTTTTATCAATCACATCCGACGTATCTGTCTCATCGATTGGGCGCTATCCCTTAACTGAATTGGATCAAGACGCGTTGTTTAAGCCTTTAACCAAATGGAACGGAGTTATCAATTCAGCCGAACGCTTGCCCAACATGGTCCGCACCGCCTTTCGGGCCATGACCACGGGCCGTCCGGGGGCTGCACATTTAGGCCTGCCGTACGACATTCAAAAAGCTGATGTGAACGCCGATGATTTATGGGCACAGCCTGAATTTGGCACCTACCCCGCATGGCCAACAGCCCCCCACATTCCAGCCATTGAAGATGCCATAGACGCCATTTTAAAAGCCAAAAACCCCGTCATGATTTGTGGTGGCGGAGCCATATTGGCTGGCGGTGAAGCGGCTTTGCAAGCTTTCGTGGAAACCTTAAACATTACAGTCGCAACCACCGTTAGTGGCCAAGGCACGATGTCAGACAGTCACCCTAATTGCTTGGGCGTGGTTGGATCAAACGGCGGAGTTCCGGCAACCCGCGCAGTGATTGATGAGGCTGATTTGGTTGTCTTTGTTGGATGCCGGGCGGGATCCGTTACAACGGAGCGTTGGCGCTCCCCCAAAACGTCCACAAAAATTGTCCATATTGATTCAGACCCGATGGTTATTTCAGCCAGCTACCGAACGGAAGTCGGCGTTGTATCCGACATCAAATTGGCCTTCGAAGCCCTGAACGTTGCCCTTGCCCAATTGGATGTATCGAAAGTTGATTTCGGTGGTGATAAACGAATAGCCAAAGCCAAAGGCATCAAGTTTAAAGCCTTTGAAGAATTAGCAGCTAGTAACGAAACGCCTATCCGCCCTGAACGCGTTATTGCAGATTTAAACGCCGTCTTACCGTCCGATGCAATTATCGTCGCCGACCCCGGAACGCCATGCCCTTATTTTTCAGCCTTTTATAAAACCCCCCACAGCGGACGGCACTTCATTACCAACCGCGCGCATGGGGCTTTAGGTTTTGCTTTGGGCGCATCCGTGGGTGCGCAAATGGGGCGGCCATCATCAAAAGTCATATCAGTTATGGGCGATGGCAGTTTTGGTTTTACCGTTGGCGAATTAGAAACAGTAACGCGCTACAACTTGCCGATCATGTTCATTGTTTTTTCCAACAGCGTTTTTGGCTGGATTAAAGCCGGTCAAAAAACGGGCTTTGATGAACGCTATTATTCTGTCGACTTTAACCGCACCGATCATGCCGCTGTGGCCCAAGCGTTTGGGGTTAAAAGCTGGAAAGTAGAAGACCCGGCCGATTTAAAGCGCGTGTTCAAAGAAGCCGCAGATCACGATGGGCCTACGCTGGTCGATATTATCAGCCAACCCTTGCAAGACGCCAATGCCCCAGTTAGCGAATGGATCGCTTAAAGATGTGAACATATCTGATTTATTGCCTTCCGGGTTCAGCATTGAAATGTATGCGCTGGCGGCTTTTGTTATTTTCATAGCAGCCGTGGTTCAAAGCGCCTTTGGCATGGGATTCGGGCAAGTCGCCGCACCTTTTTTATTATTGATCGATCCGTCATTAGTACCCGTACCCATTTTGTTTATGGGTATGACCGTATCGTGTTTAAGCGCGTATCGGGGCCGAAAAGACATCAGCTTCAATGAACTGGGGTACGCCTTATCGGGCCGCCTTGTTGGTATTTTTATTGCGGCCGAAGTGATGATAGCCATTGTTGCATCGCCAGAATTTATGATCGTCTTCGCGTGTCTTATTCTGGCTGCCGTGGCCATCAGCATGATCAAAAAGCGGTTCGACCCAACCCCCAAACGATTAATCATAGCCGGTGCATTTTCTGGGTTTTTAGGCACCATTACATCTGTTGGCGCGCCGCCCATGGGGCTGATTTATCAAAACCGATCCGGCCAAAATGTACGTGCTACCTTAAACGGTTTTTTTGGTGGCGGCACGATTATGGCTCTTATTGTTTTAGGGTTTTACGGATTGGTTGAGCGTCAACACATTTTACTCGCCCTCGTCTTATTTCCATCCTTGTTGTTGGGAACTTGGGCAGCACGTTTTATTTTCCCCTACATCGACAAACAATTCCGCCCCTTGGTTTTAAGCATTTGCACAACCTCAGCCTTGTTGGTTTTATACAAAGCCGTATTCTAGAAAATACCCCATGGCCATCCGTATCGGCGCGAACTCTACAGCTTGCTCCAACGATGATTTACAAAGCTTAGGCGCGGCAACATCTTTGGGAATATGCTTAACCGAAGCCCACTACATCGGCTTTCAAGGAATTGAGCTGGATCATAAATTTCCCTGCAATGCGAAACTATTGTGCCCAATCATGGAAGCCCACAAAATTGATTTGGTTGGTGGATGGAATTCGACAGAGCTTTTGACTCGCTCCGTAGCAGATGAGATTGTCGCCCTGCAGGATCATTTGGCACTTTTAAAAGCCATGGAATGCAGCGCCTTTATATTGGCTGAAACATCGAACGCTATTTACGGGAATATCGAAATTACCTTATCCAAACCCTCGGTTATTGACGCATCAGAAATGACAACATTTTGTAAAAATGACTGAACTCTTCGCGTATATCCACGGTCAGAATTTGGTCCCCGCTTACCGTCACCTCATGGGAACAGCCGTCGAAACACAAAACCAGATAAAATCATTCATGGATCAATGCCGACCTTCCGTTGGGCTTTTGTTAGATACCAGGCATGCACCATTTGGCTGCAGCAACCCAACCGAACTGGCCCGCACCTAAGCCAATCAAATCACACATTTGCATTGCAAAGATGTTCAAACCCCGGTTATGGAAAATGCAAAAGTCACCAACCAAAGCTCTATGAGCGCAGTTGTGGATGGGGTGTTTACGGTTCCCGGCAATGGCGCTGTTGATTTTCAACCCGTGCTCGAAATCTTACACGCTTCGAAATACGACGCGTGGACCGTCATTGAAGCAGAACAAGACTCCGACGTGCACAACCCATTGACCTACATGGCCATGGGCTGCACTAATTTGACGCAAATGGTTCGGAACCCTGGTATCAAATTCTATGGTTTATCCCTAAGACAGCGTTTTGATCAACCGGCGGATACCGTCTTCTATCGACATTTCAGGCTTCCAGCCCAACACATCAAAAGCTTTTGTATTTACATAATGAAGACCGGCACCCGATTTAAGCCGCACTCGGCCGTCTTCTTGAATATATTCGGGCTCTAAATTTGATCCGACAATTTTAGCAATCATGGCAACCAGCTCTTTTGTTGTAATGCTACACCCGCCAGAAATGTTCATGGCATCGTCAGTGGCATCACTTTCCAAGCCCATCAATATGGCGCGGGCAACATCACCGACATAAACGAAATCTTTGCTTTCCAATCCATCGCCAAACAACTGTGCTGGCTCGCCCCGCATCAAACGCTCGTAAGTATCAATAATATACAACGCGTTGGCAGCGCGGTGGTGCTGATTTTCACCATACACGGTTGAAAACCGGAGCGCTAAATAATCAAGATTATGGTTTTGCTTATACATCCGGCACAACTGCTCACCAATAATTTTACTGCTACCATAGGCCACAGCACTTGGAGGGTTATCTGATACTTTATGGGGCATGTCTTCTGTAATCGGACCGCCAATGCCAAAACCATAAACCGCACTTGAGGAGGCAAAAATCACTTTACCAACACTATTGATACGTGCACTTTCAAGGAAATTCATGTGGCCTTTGATGTTTACGTCTATCGCATCCCACGGATTTTGCGAAAATCCAAGCGACATATAAGCCGCCAAATTAACCGCTCCATCGACGCCGTCCATGTGTTTAATAAACTGATGCAGCTTCATCACATCGCCCGAAACCAACCGGACCCGCGGGTCGTTTTTTAAGTCCCCAAGTGAATCGTTCGCATCAAACAGAACTGGGTCATAAACAACGACCTCAGCCGCATTCTTTGTCAACAAGCCTTTTACCAAGTGCGAGCCCACCAACGAAGCTCCGCCCGCAATCAGAAATTTGCAACCGTCTATTTTTACCGCCATATTTAAGCTCCCAACAATTCATTTAATCCAGTGGTGTTGGTAATATTTTTAAACCTGCTGCGCCAAAAGCCAAAGCAAATACGCCCTCAGACCAACGCCGCAACTTAGTGTAACCAGTCGTTATTAGGGCGTTAGAATATAGTATTGCATACCCTATAAAAATCAAAACTGATTGAACACCAACCGCAAAAATAATAATCAAAAGTTTTTTGGTGATGACCCTGCCGGAATGCCCGTTAAAGAAAGCGCGCTAAAAACTAAGTAGATTTTGGGTTTGTCAGGTGTAAGGCGATGCCTTTGGCATAAGCGGAACGGGCGGATGAAGCTGTTGTGCCTCCTACTTCAAACAAAATGGCGTGAAGACAGAATGACCTGATTTAAACGCCAAAAACAACAAATATGCAGCTTCAAAATAACGAAGAATATCAAACACCCGTGCTTTCGCGAACATAAAAGCCCCAACCCAAAGGCTGCAGAAATAGACTAAATCCAAGACCCAAAGCACATCCCAAGCGCGAAGTATATACCACGACGGCGACCTCAATTCACGGATGTTCACGCAATCCCCAAATTTGCAGGGCCAGGACTGGCAACTCCCAAAACCGCCGCGATTAGTATCAAAGGTAAGTTTATGTTTTCAAGCATTTACAAACCCCGATTAAAACTGATTAAGCGCATCCCAATCCAACTCAACGCCATGACCGGGGCGGTCGGGGGCGATGGCGTATCCATCTACAATTGTTAGCGGCTCTGTAATATAACGCTCTAAACCAAAGCCATGGACTTCTAAGAACGATTTGTTGCTCACGGCAGCGAGCAAGTGAACGTGAAGGTCGTGCACCCCGTGCGATGTAACTTTCAAGTTAGCCGCTTCAGCCAACGTTGCCACCTTCATCCAAACCGTAATTCCGCCACAGTTCGACACGTCTGGTTCTGGAAAGCTCACCCCACCAGCCCGGATCATCCGCTCGAACTCATAAATCGTATGGAAATTCTCACCCGTTGCAATGGGCAAATTTGTCGCCTCTAATAACTTCGCATGGCCAATTTCATCGTCTGGTATCAAAGGCTCTTCAATCCAAAATAAGCCAGTGTCTGATAACGCATTACACGCTTTCAAGGCTTCATCGCGGGACCAGCGCATGTTGGCATCAGCCATTAAGGTCACGTCATCGGGCAAATAGTCGCGCATCTTTTTTACGCGCTCAACGTCTTCCACCAAACTATCGCGGCCGACTTTCATTTTAATGGCTTTGAACCCTTTGGCCAAATTAGCGTCAGTTTGAGCTAACAAGTCTTCCATCGTGAACAACAAATCAATACCACCGGCATAAGCTTTTACTTTAGGGTTATGCCCACCCAATACTTTCCATAAAGGTAAATTCTGGCGTTTAGCAGCCAAATCCCAAAGTGCTATATCGATGGCTGAAATCGCGAACGATGCAATGCCACCGCGGCCAATATAGTGAGTTGCCCACCACATTTTTTCCCAAATGGCAGAAATGCGGGCTGGGTCATCACCAATTAACAAGGGTGCCAAATCATGCTCGATCATACAATGAACGGCGCGGCCCCCGTGGTTGACCGTATACGAATACCCAATCCCTTCGGCCCCATCGCTGTCTTTAATTCGAACGGTAATCAGTTCGAAATGCGTCATGTCGCCATGGGTTGAATCTGTCAACGTAACCGGCAACGGAATTCGGTAACACCGGGTCTCAAGAGTTTCAATCCTAGCATTCATATCTCGAACATCCTTTTGTTTAACAATAATTCGCAATGCATTGCATGGCACCGTCTTGGCGCAATTGGTCTAAGGCATCCATTAAAACGAAATCAAGGCCCTTCGGTTGATCCTCCATTGGACCAAATATCTTTTCAATCGCCAAAAACCCATCAACTATTTTGCCGACATCGCCATCTGCTTGTTTATGAACTTCGGCAAATTCATCGGCGTACGGGTCAGACACATCAATGGCGTCCCCCTGCTCATCAACACCGCCGACATATTGCATCCATCCTGCAACCGCTAACCCCACCGCCGCATTGCTTTTGCCAGCCTTCATATTTTGGTACAGCGTACCTAACAATCTCTGTGGTAATTTTTGCGACCCATCCATAGCGATTTGCCATGTTTTATGAGCCAGAGTTGGGTTGGAGAAACGACCCAATAAGTCGTCTTTATATTTAGTGGCATCAAAGCCTTTAGGAATATCCAGCGTTGGCGTTACTTCTTCGTCCATCAATTGGCGAACAAACGATTTAAACTCCGGAACGGCCATGGCATCGGATACGGTTTTATGACCGCCTAAATAGCCTAAATAGGCGATAGTTGAATGGCTGCCGTTTAGTAACCGCAGTTTCATCGCTTCAAAGGCAGCTACATCTTTGACGATCTGCGCCCCTGCCTTTTCCCATTTGGGCCGGGGTGCTGTAAATTTATCTTCAATCACCCACTGCTTAAACGGTTCCGTTTGCAGCGCCATCTCATCACGGGTGCCGAGCGTCGTTGATGAAGCACCCAGTGCATCATCTGTAGCAGCGGGGACAATCCGGTCGACCATGGTGCAGGGGAATGCGACGTTTTCTTTAACCCAGTCAACAATTTCCGGGGCTGTATGTTGGCAAAACTCCAGAACCAAGCCCTCAAAAATCTGTCCGTTATCAGGTAAATTATCGCAACTAATCATATTGATCGGGCCGTTACCCGTTTCGAACCGAGCTTTCAAACCCCGAACCACATAACCCAAAGCGGTTTGTGGCGCATTTCTTAAATCCAAATCATTAATAATCTCAGGCAATTGGACCATTAACGTACCCGTTGCCGGGTCATGGCTATAACCTTTTTCGGTAACTGTTAAGGTGACCACATGAACCTGTGGTGATGCAATCAATTCAACAATTTTTTCTGGGTCTTCGGGCGCAAATAACACATCCGCTAAAGCGCCGACAATCCGCACATCCTCAACCCCATCTGCACGCTCTGTCACACTATACAAACAGTCCTGAGCTTGCATGCCATCCCGCACCCCCGCACCACGCATACTAACGCCAACAATGCGCCAATCGCCGCCCGATGCATCCATGGCGTCTTCAGTATAAATCGCTTGATGGGCCCGATGGAACGCCCCCAACCCCAAATGCACAATCCCAACGCCAGCGTTCAACACCGTATCCGATGGCTTTTGCACAGATGCGCTGAAGCCCACTAGTGAGGCCTTATTTAAGTATGGATTAGTCAAACTGGAACCCACCGTTCATATCAATAATTTCACCCGTAATAAACGCCGACATAGGGGACGTTAAAAAACGCACACAGTTTGCGATTTCCTCAGGTTCAGAGAATCGACGGACAGGAATTTCAGACATCATTTTGTCGCGTTGCTCATCGTTCAATTGTTCCGTAACCATAGGCGACATCACATAAGCAGGAGCAATACCATTAACCGTCACGCCAAATTCTGCCGATTGTTTGGCGATGGCAAAAGTCAGCCCCACCATCGCCGCTTTTGACGATGAATACGCCGTACCAGACGTTTTTCCACCCGATTTCCATGCATAGGATGCAATATTAATAATCCGTCCCCAGCCTGAATTTTGCATGGCGGGTAAGACTTCTTTAGACAGGAAGAAAGGACCATCCAAGTTTACGGCATGAATTTGATGCCATTCGTCAGTTGAAGTTTCCATCAATTTGTTGTTTGATAAAATTCCAGCGACGTTGACCAAAATATCAATGTCACCAACGTCTTTGCGAATTTGCGCCATGACTGATGCGACGGTATCTTCTTTAGAGACATCCATAACGTATGGGTAAACGTCGCCTTCAAACGAACCAACAACACTTTTCAGCTTGTCCAAATCCATATCGATAGCAACCACGCGCACGCCGTCTTCGGCCAAAAACTGGGTAATCGCGGCGCCAATACTGCCTGCGGCTCCGGTCACTACTGCGGTTTTACCCTTGATGTTATCTAATTTTGTGCGCTGCGTTCCCATAAAATGCTCCTGTGAGGTTAAGTTTCGTTGTCAAGTTTCTAAAGCAATCAACAGCCACTTTAAAGAAAGAAACATTTACCCCACCCCAAAAACGTTATTCAATACAATCTTGAAACCTTTGCAAATTTTCGTTGATAAAAAGAGGACCAATCCACCTGAAATCCGCACTCCATAACTGCAAAAAATGGAGACCAGACATTAACTTGGCAGGAATAATGTTCGAAAAAGCAACAAAATCAGATCAAAACTTGGGTGTTCAGACCATGCGTCGTTTGGACGCGCTGTCCTTGATTAGTGAAGGCGGCGACGGCGTTACGAGGCGCTTTGCCACCAAAGAGCACCGCCAAGCAGCTGAGATGATCCAGTCATGGATGCGCGATGCGGGCATGGAACCCCACGTCGATGCGGCGGGCAACGTCATTGGCCGCTATCAAGCAACCAAGCTGGATGCGCCCACTTTAATCATCGGATCGCACCAAGATACTGTCCGCCAAGGTGGCAAATATGATGGCGCCTACGGCATTGTTGCACCCATATCGTGCATTGGCGCTTTAAACGATGAAGGTGTGCGCTTTCCCTTTGCTATTGAAGTGATCGCTTTTTGTGATGAAGAAGGGGTGCGGTTCAATACAACCTTATTAGGCAGCCGCGCCATTGCCGGCACATTCGATATGGACGGGCTTGAAAACACCGATGCAAATGGTGTCACCATGTCAAACGCCTTAAAAGAATTTGGCACCAATCCAACCGAAATTCCCAATTTAGCGCGGGACCCAAATTCCGTTTTGGGCTTTGTTGAAATCCATATTGAACAAGGCCCTATATTAGAAGAAGAAGATCTGGCTTTGGGTGTTGTTACCGCCATTGCCGGGGGCACGCGTTTATCTGCCCAAATCACCGGTCTTGCGGGGCATGCAGGAACGGTCCCGATGGATCGGCGCAGAGATGCTTTGACAGCCGCCGCCGAAGCGATTTTAGCGGTTGAAAGCTATTGCTCCAAAGTACCCGGATTGGTGGGCACGGTTGGTCGAATTTCAGCGACCCCCGGTGCTGTTAATGTTATTCCAGGTGACGCCGCCTTCACCATCGATATCCGCGCGGGCGATGACGATTTGCGCCGCAAAGCTGTAAATGACATCAAAGTTGAAATTACGGGGCTATGCGTCCGCCGGGGCGTTGAAATCGAAATGGGGACTATCCACGAATCAGATGGTTGCCAATGTGCGCCTTGGCTGATGGATCAATTAGATGCAGCCGTCACAACATCGGGCCACCCACAAAAGCGCTTAATGAGCGGTGCCGGGCATGATGGCATGGCGATGGAACATATTACCGATATTGGAATGCTTTTCATTCGCTGTGAAGGCGGCATTTCGCACCACCCAGCTGAAGCCATTAGCGTTGCTGATGCCGATGCGGGTGCTCAAGCTTTATTAAACTTTATTAAAAACTTTAAACCCCAAACTTAAACTCCAAGGCAGAAAAACTGTATGACACAAAAGACACCTCAAATTTTCGCCCCCCTAGACCCAGCCCCCCGTTTGATAATGGGGCCGGGTCCGGTCAACGTGTATCCCAGCGTCTTACAATCCCTATCGGCCCCCATGCTGGGCCAGTTCGACCCTCAGTTCACCGCTTATATGAACGAAGTTATGGTTCTGTATCGCCAAGTTTTCCAAACCAAAAACCAGTGGGCATTGTTGGTCAATGGCACCGCGCGGGCCGGGATTGAGGCGTGTATGACGTCCATGATTACGCCAGGCGATAAAGTTTTGATCCTCAACTTCGGCCGGTTTGGGTATTTGTTGAAAGAAATCGCTGAACGATGCAGCGCCGATGTTATGATGATTGATACAGAATGGGGAACCGTGTTCGAGCCTGGCGCAGTACGCGATGCCATCAAAAAGCACCGCCCCCGCATTGTTGCCACGGTCCACGGCGACACGTCGACAACCATGGCTCAACCGTTGGACCAAATTGGTGGCATTTGCCGTGAATTTGACGCGCTTTTATACGTCGATGCTACGGCGACCATGGGCGGTATGAGCATTGATGTGGATGGCTGGCAATTGGATGCGGTCTCATCTGGCTTGCAAAAATGCATGTCCGGCCCACCCGGATCATCGCCTATTACGTTCAACGAACGCGTAGCCGAAGTGGTCTCAAAACGCCGCCACATTGAAGAAGGCATTCAGCCCGATGGTTATGCGGCAGCCCAAGGCCAGCGCATTCAATCGAATTATTTCGATCTGGCCATGTTAATGGATTATTGGGGGCCGGACCGTTTGAACCACCACACAGAATCAACATCCATGCTCTATGCCGCACGTGAATGCGCCCGGGTAATCTTGAGCGAAGGGCTTGAAAATACCTTCGCCCGCCACCGTCAATCAAGCACCGCTTTACGGGCCGGATTACAAGCCATGGGCTTAAAGCTCTTCGGCGACCCGAACCACCGCATGGATAATGTTACTGGCGTTCTTATTCCAAACGTTGTTGATGGCGACAAAGTACGCTCTGAATTGCTGCAAGATTTCGGTATTGAAATCGGCACCTCCTTCGGTGCTTTGCACGGCCTTGTTTGGCGCATTGGAACCATGGGCTACGTCTGCCAAAAAGCCAACGTTTTACGCTGTTTGACGTCGTTAGATGCAGTACTAAGACGCAACGGATACAACGCACCCGCTGGTGCTGGAATTGAAGCCGCTTATGGAGCTTATGATGGATAATAATAAAACTGCTGATTTGATCAGCAAACCTTTGAACGTCGTCAACATCGGCCTTGAAGGGTTTGCCAACGAATTAAAACAACAAGACGTAAGCACCATTCATGTCGACTGGTCCCCCCCCGCAGGCGGCGATCCGAAAATTGCTGATTTATTGTCTAAGTTAGGAACCTGAATATGGAACTTATTGAAAAAGCCAATCAGGAAGCCTTAAGCCGCATGTTGGCCGCTGATCCGGTTTTGATCGACGTCATTCCGGCGTCCGAAGCAATCCCTAACTTAAAAAGCCACATGATCCTGCACGCCGGACCACCGGTTGCTTGGGAAAATATGTGCGGTCCCATGCAAGGTGCCATTGCGGGCATTGCAAAGTTTGAAGGCTGGGCAGATAGCTTGGAAGACGCATTCGAAAAAGCCGCCGCTGGCGCTTT
Organism: Rhodospirillales bacterium; assembly: GCA_028825025.1. Lineage (GTDB taxonomy): Bacteria > Pseudomonadota > Alphaproteobacteria > Rhodospirillales > Casp-alpha2 > JABMNT01. The sequence goes on from JAPKAX010000022.1 coordinate 14,159, forward strand.
CGATTTTCATCCCAACCACCATTTCGATGCGGTTGGCCCGATGACTGGAATGACCACCATTAGCCAGCCGTTGATGGTCGTAGAAAACCGCAAATTTGGCAACAAAGCCTATTGCGCCTTGAACGAAGGCTTGGGCAAGGTAATGCGCTTTGGTGGCAACGACGACAGCGTTTTAGAACGCCTTGCGTGGCTGCGCGATGACTTTGGCCCGGCCTTTGGCAAGGCGCTGCGCTCAGGTGATGGCATCCCCCTAAAACACTTAGTCGCACGCGGCCTAACCATGGGTGATGAAATGCACCAACGCAACGTTGCGTGTTCGGGTTTGATACTGAGGGAGTTGGCACCAGCATTAGCCCGCACCTCAACGGACAATGAAGAATTAGCAAAAATATTGGCCTTCATTGGCGGCAACGATCAGTTCTTTTTGAACGTCGCCATGGCCATGGGCAAAGCAATTATGGACCCGGTTAGGGGCATTGAAGGATCAAGCGTTGTTACCGCCATGTGCCGCAACGGAACCGATTTCGGTATCCGCGTCAGTGGCACCGGCGATCAATGGTTCACGGCACCGGTTGAAATGCCCGAAGGTTTGTATTTTCCGGGTTACACCGAAGCCGACGCCAACCCCGATATGGGCGATTCCACAATCGTTGAAACCATTGGCTTAGGCGGATTTGCCATGGGTGCCGCGCCTGCGGTGGCTGGATTTGTCGGCGCGGGAGCCGCATCTGATGCAGGCAACTTCACCCGCACGATGAGTGAAATCACAACTGGTGAAAACCCCGAATGGACAATCCCCGCCATGGATTATTTGGGCGTTCCCACCGGCATCGATATCCGCATGGTTCTTGATACCGGCTTAGCCCCCACCATTAACACAGGCATTGCCCATAAAGAGCCGGGCGTTGGTCAAGTCGGAGCCGGCGTTGTCCGCGCCCCCATGAAATGTTTCGAACAAGCCTTAATTGCCTTTGCTGAAAGCGTTGGTGTCAAATGAGTAGCGTAATTATCAACGAAGTCCGCCCGGGCTTTTATTTAGATTCTGTTGCCCTCATGCGGTATTCGAAAAGCATTGCAGGCTTGGACGGTGTTGAAGAAGCCGCGATGATGATGGCGTCCCCATCGAACCGTCAAATTATGTTTGATGCCGGATTGTTGAACGATGTCAGCGCCGGTGCTGAAGGTGGTGATTTAATTATCGGTATCCGCGCTTGCGATGCCAATACAGCTGAAGCCGCAAGAGCCGAAGCAAACTTGATTTTGGATCAACCAACAACATCAGGCCAAGGCGAAACATGGCGGCCCAAAAGTATTCGCGCTGCGGTAAAAGCCAGCCCAGATGCAAACTTAGCATTGATTTCCGTTGCGGGTGATTTTGCTGCCGCAGAAGCCCGCAAATCCTTGCGCCGTGGATTGCACGTTATGATGTTCAGCGACAACGTCTCCATCGCTGACGAGCTTTCCTTGAAACAAGAAGCCCGCGAATTAGGGTTGTTGGTCATGGGCCCCGATTGTGGCACAGCCATCATCAACGGCACTCCGCTGGCATTTGCAAACGTTGTCCCCAAAGGCGGCATTGGCGTTATTGGCGCATCCGGAACCGGCACCCAAGAAATCACCTGTTTGATTGCCCAAGGCGGCGGTGGCATATCGCAAGCGCTTGGTGTTGGTGGGCGCGATTTAAAAGATGAAATCGGTGGCATCACCACATTAATGGCGCTGGATGCTTTGGATGCAGATCCAGATACCCGACATATTGTGCTTATATCGAAGCCACCCGCAAAGGCTGTTGCTGATAAAGTTGTCGCCCGGATTGGGGCCAGTAAAAAAACGTTCACCGTTTGCTTTATTGGCGCCACCGATTGGGATTTACCAGCCAACGCTCGATTTGCCAGCTCCTTAAAAACGGCCTCGGAACACGCCTTGGGTGGCAAAGCTTTATTTGCCAATTTCAATGCCAACGCGATTGCCAAGCCTGCCAGTGCCGCCAAGGTTTGTGGATTGTTTTCTGGTGGAACGTTATGTGCTGAGGTTCAAACTTTGTTCATCAACGCGGGGTTAACGGTGATGTCTAACGCGGCCATACCGGGCGTCGATGCTTTATCTGAAAATTCTACTGCCCATACAATTATTGATTTGGGCAGCGATGAATACACCCAAGGCCGCCCGCATCCGATGATCGATCCATCGGTCCGCGACCAAGCGTTGGCAACCGCAATGGCAGACCCAAGCGTTGGCATTGTTTTGGTTGATGTGGTCATTGGTTATGGGGCTCATGAAGACCCAGCCGGGCATTTGGTTGCCAGTTTAGGCGCATCATTAAGCGGCTCTACGTTGGTCATTGCATCCGTCACCGGAACCGATGGTGATCCACAAGGGCGGTTAAGCCAAATTTCTAAATTAGAAACCGCCGGGATTTTGGTTGCCCCATCAAATGCCGATGCGGCTGAGCTTGCGCTGGCGTGTTTGAAATTGGCAGGATAGAGATCAAATGACAAACGCATCAAAAAATACAATCGTTGACCCCGGCCGTTTGATGGTCGCCATTGGCGGCAACGCAACGCATCCGGAAGACATTGAAGGCACATCCAGCGAACAAAAAGCCATTGCCGCCCTGACGGCTGAAGCTTTATTACCGTTACTAATGCTGGATAATGAATTGATCATCACCCACGGCAACGGCCCGGTGGTTGGTAAAATTCTGATGCGCCAAACCCTAACCCGCGACAAAATTGCCCCCATGCCGTTGGACATTTGCGTTGCCCACAGCCAAGGCGGCATTGCTTATTTGCTGATGCAGGCCATGGAAAATACTTTGCGCGAACAAGGCAACCAACGTCACGTGACCTGCTTGCTCACCCAAGTTGAAGTCGACCCAGAAGACCCCGCTTTCGCCAACCCCAGCAAACCCATCGGCCCGTTTTTTGAAGAAGAAGAGGCCAAAAAAATTGGTGACGAATTGGGCTGGTTGATGAAAGAAGATTCAGGCCGCGGCTGGCGCCATGTGGTTCCATCACCCAAACCAAAACACGTTTGTGATATTTCATTAGTGCAAATGCTCGCCCGGCGCGGCACCGTTGTGATTGCTGGCGGCGGCGGCGGAATTCCGGTGATCCGTGGCCCCAATGGCGTTCGTACAGGTGTTGCGGCCGTCATCGATAAAGATTTAACCTCAGCCCACATGGCAAACGTGTTGGGGATCGAAACCCTTATGATTTTAACCGCCGTCCCAAAAGTTGCCATTCATTTTGGCACGGATAAGCAAGAATATTTGGACCGCGTGACTTTGCGTGAAATCCGTAAATATCAAGACGAAGGGCATTTTCCGGCGGGAAGCATGGGCCCCAAAATTGATGCCGCCATTCGGTTTTTAGAAGGCGGTGGCGAGCGTGTGATTATCGGTAAAATTGATGAAGCCATGCAAGCGCTAAACGGGGAAAGCGGAACCCGTATTGTCCCCAATGACAAATAACACCAATCCCTTCGCGCTCACATTTTTGCGCCTAGGCCCGGTTGCAGGGCGTGCCTTAAAAAAAGGCGGACGAGGAACCGTCGTCGCCGTGTTTGAACGGTGTTTTTATTTTGAATTGGCGGGCACATATATATGCGTCGGCAATTCTGATTTTTCCAATGGCCCGTTAAATATAGTTTCATCCGCCCCAACTAAAACCAACTGGAGCGCCAGTGGGCTGCGGGTTGGAGATCGAGCGAGCGTTTCAAACGATCATTTAAAAGTCGGCACGAATATCTCATTTGATTTGGGCGACGCCGAAATTTGGACTCCGATCCCGGCGCTCATCACCCCTGCCTTAATAACGATAATCGAACAGTTTTACACAACCAATCCTTCGCAAAATGGCTTACCCGAACAAGCATCTCTCCTAATCGAAGCGTTATCAGGCTGGCTCAAAACCCCCACCCCAAAAGCCCCAGCCCCTATTAAAAGCTTGCTGGGAATGGGGCCGGGCCTAACGCCATCGGGCGATGATTTCATTGGTGCCATGTTGATTACGCTTCATCACTTAAAGCAAAATGACGCGCAAGCCCAACTGGCAAACGCGGTTATAGAGCTGGCACCTGCATGCACCAACCCGATCAGCGCTCAACATTTATATGCCGCAACAGAAGGCTTGGGCAGCGATGCCTTTCATCAAGTTCTTCAAGGCGATCCCGCGGCTTTGGACGCTCTTACACACATTGGCCATAGTTCCGGTTGGGATGCTTTGGCTGGTCTTTATATGACGCTCAAAGTCTGTCAAAATTCAATTCAACATCGAAATATTGCCGCTTAAATAAAGGAATTAAAATGCTACATACCGTTCGCTCCTACCGGGGCATGATGACAGCGCCGCATCATTTGGCATCACAAGCTGGATTGCGCGTTTTACAAGAAGGCGGCAATGCGGTTGAAGCGATGATTGCGGCAGCCAGCACAATTGCTGTTGTCTACCCACATATGAACGGCTTGGGCGGCGATAACTTTTGGCTAATCCACACGCCAGACAATAAAGTTGTTGGCATTGATGCCTGCGGTGGTGCGGCCGGAATGGCGACCATTGATTTCTATAAAGAATTAAACCATGCTGCAATTCCATCACGCGGGCCGTTGGCTGCGTTGACCGTTGGTGGCGCGGTATCAGGTTGGCAATCAGCACACATCTATAGCAATGACGTAATGGGCGGAAAATTACCCATGTCCCGCTTACTTGAAGATGCCATCCATTATGCCCGTGAAGGTATAGCTATTACCGCGACCCAAGCCAATAACACGGCGGGAAAGTTAGACGAACTGATCAGATCACCGGGCTTTGCAGAAACTTTTTTAAACGATGGCATTCCCGCTGCAAAAGGAAGTTTTTTCATCAATGATCGTTTATCCAAAACCCTAGAACACCTAGCAAGCCGCGGATTAGATGATTTCTACCGGGGCGATTTAGCCCGTTCCATGGCTGCTGATTTGGAAACTGCAGGAACGCCACTTCGTTTGGCTGATTTAGAACGTCATCACGCCCTAATGGTCAATCCTTTAGAAGTCGACGTTGCCGGTCACCAGGTTTTTAACTTACCGCCACCTACTCAAGGTTTGGCGTCGCTTATTTTGCTGGCTGTCTATGCCCGCCGTAATGTTCAACAGGCAGACGATTTTAATTTTGTTCATAACATTGTCGAAGCGACCAAACGCGCGTTTCGAATTCGTGATACCCACGTCACTGATCCCGCATATATGAGCGTTGATGTGGCATCCTATTTAGATTCCGTCAGCCTTGATGCAATGGCCGCTGACATTAACCCAAAAAAGGCCATGCCGTGGCCAGATATTGCCAAAAAGGGCGATACAGTATGGTTGGGTTCAGCCGATCAATATGGAAATGCAGTGAGCTTTATTCAAAGCATTTATTGGGAATTTGGTTCCGGGATGGTGCTTAAAGATTCCGGCATTGTTTGGCAAAATCGGGGCACCAGCTTCAGTTTAGATGACACCCACCACAACGCCCTTAAACCGCACCGCCGCCCGTTCCATACCATCCAGCCTGCCCTTGCTCATTTGTCTGATGGACGAGTAATGCCGTATGGGACGATGGGTGGGGAAGGTCAGCCCCAAACCCAAGCCATGATTTTTGCCCGTCACGTTTTGCACGGTCAAAGCTTGCAACAAGCCGTAACCGCGCCGCGCTGGTTATTGGGCCGCACATGGGGTAGCGAAGCAACCAGCTTACGGATCGAAAACCGGATTTGTGATGATGTAATCTCAGCACTAAAAGTCGCCGGACACGATGTTGAGGTGGTTGGCGATTTTGACGAGGTTATGGGCCATGCCGGTGCCATTGTCATGCATCCAGATGGGTTGCTAGAAGGAGCTAATGACCCGCGCAGTGATGGACAAGCCAACGGGTTTTAAGGCCCGGTGCGCCTTACTTCCGAACAGCCCGCAAGCTTTTGATGTTGTGGACATGTGCGTGGGCACCCGCCTCAATGGGTTCCGACGCGCCCGCAACGACTTCACCATATTTGCGTAATTTCTCGCCCGCGACCACATCGCGAACAACAAATTTATGGCACAACGCAACGTCAGTTTTCATAATTAACTCACATGGCTGATCACCAACCCGAAAGCGCACCACTTCACCGGCTGTTAAATGGCGCAATGCAGTTGCCAATTCATCAATCGGATTAAGAACAACCGCGTCCCAGCCTTTACGTGAATTCTCACTCATAAGGAACCTCCAAACCGGCTAACAACTTCCTCACCTTCACCCAACACCTCACCCCATGTTTTAGTTCCCGATGCGACATCAATAATCAGCTCCAAAAACCGGGGAGCCGCGTCTACTAAGGAGACTTCACCAGAAAAAACATCCGTGCAGGTGAAATCGAGCTGTTCTTTAATCCGGGCTTCGGTATCGGGATTAGCGCTTATTTTAATGGTTGGTGAAATCAAATTAACAAAGCTATTGCCTTGGCCTGTGGTGAACAAAATCAAGTTTGCTCCTGATGCCGTAAACCCGGAAACAGATTCTGGCGCGTAAGTAGCCGCATGCATAGCATGTAAACCCGGCGTTGCAGGCGCTTCAGCATATTTCAAAACACTTTGGATGGGTCGGCTACCGCTTTTTGCAATATTGCCCAATGACTTTTCTTCTATCGTTGATAGCCCGCCAGCAATATTTGTCGGGCCCGGGTTTTCACCAGTCAAATCGAGCCCTGCCTCGATGGCGCGGTTTTCATTATCCAGAACCGCATCTAAGATCGCTTGTTCGACGGCAGGCGTCGCACCGCGTTTAGACAACAAATGCTCTGCCCCCAACCATTCTGTCGTTTCCCCAAACACGGCCTTACCGCCTTCGTCAACAATTCGATCCGCCATCAAGCCCAACATCGGGTTCGACACCAATCCGGAACTGGGGTCAGAACGCCCACATTCAAGACCTAAGAAAAGTTTTGATAACGGGCAGGAGACGCGGCGCAGTTTAGATATTTCGAGCATTAACTTTGCCCCAGCACGAATGCTGCGTTCGGTTAGCGTAATCGCATCGTGATCGCATTCGTCCATAGAGATCGATACTATAGGCTTGCCGCTTTTTGACATTTTTTTGGCTAAATAATCAAGCTTTGGTGGGTTGCCACCAATCATCAATACAGCCCCGACATTGGGGTTAACCCCAAACCCGATTAGAGTGCAGAGTTGTGCATCGCGGTCTTCACCCAACAATCCACCATCGTAAGGCATGGCTACGAAAACCGCCCCGGGTAAAGCTTGTGAAATGCGCCGCCCCGTTGGTCCCGTTAATCCGGTTGCAGACAACACAAGCAAATGGTTGCGCACTCCAACTTGCCCATCGGGGCGCACATATCCTGAAAATTGATCCACCAGTAATTCCTTAAATCTTGTACCTGTTCTCATTTCTAAGCTATTTACTTAAGGTTAGAAAATCAAACATTGAAATTTAGGTAAATATCTCTCCCATGGACGCTCTTATTCAATTCATTCTGGATGGCACCAGCTTGTCTTTTTCAGACTTTGCCATCCTGTGCTCGGTTTCCTTGATAGCCAGCCTGTTCACCGCTGCCATAGGAGTAGGTGGAGGAACGCTAATCTTAGCGACCATGGCCGTCATTTTACCGCCCACGGTCTTAATCCCCATTCATGCCGTCGTTCAAGTCGGCTCTAACTGTGGGCGCGTTGCGTTGATGTTAAAAGACGTCGTCAAACCCGTCATTTTGCCGTTTTTAATTGGCACGACGGTTGGCGCTGTGATTGGTGCTCAGGTTGTTATTTCCTTACCTACAGCAATTTTACAAGCCGTGTTGTCAGTGTTTATTTTGTACGCCACGTGGGCCCCTAAATTTAACGCCAACAAGCCATCAGGAAAAACCTTTTTCGGGGTCGGTGTATTGGCAACCTTCGCCACCATGTTTGTTGGAGCGACCGGGCCCTTGGTTGCGCCGTTCGTTACTGCGTATTGTGTGCAACGCCAAAACGTTGTTGCTACACATGCCCTGTTAATGGTCATTCAGCATAGTTTTAAAATGATTGCCTTTGGGACTATGGGGTTCGTCTTCGGTCCTTATATCCCTTTATTAGTTGGTTTGGTGAGCTTTGGCTTCATAGGGACCTTAATTGGTAAACGCATCTTAAACCGCTTGCCAGAGCATTTGTTTGAAGTCGGCTTAAAAATAATTCTTACCCTATTGGCACTGCGATTGATGTATAGTGCTATGACGAGCCTTGCATAGCGGCGAAGATCGGAGTAAACCCCAAAATACTCGACAATTGGGAGCGAAACGGTGGATAATCAAACAAACAAATTTTCGATTGAAGACCCAAAAAAAGCAAGCAAGTTTTTAAAGTCGCTGGCCAACGATAACCGCTTAGTTATTGTTTGTGAGTTAGCTAATGGCGAACGCAATGTGGGTGAATTAGAAGAGCTTTTAGGCATTCGCCAGCCCACCTTATCGCAACAGCTCGCCCGGTTACGCACCGATGGCATTGTTTCAACCCGCCGAGAATCAAAACAAATTTTCTATAGTCTTGCCAGCAAAGAAGCCGAACGGGTTATCGGAATGTTATGCCTTCCCCGCAGCGCCAAAGCCGCGAAAACCGAAAAAGAAGACGCTTAAACTGTTCTTTACGAAGTTGACCAATACCTCAAATTCTTTTAGGAAGTTGACCCATACCAAGCCAATTGATCGCGCAACGCAACAACGCGGCCAATGATCACAATCGCAGGGCCGGTTAAGTCAGCCCGCTCCGCTTTTTCAACAACATTTTCTAGCGTTCCGGTTACCACTTTTTGATCAACCCGCGTTCCCTTATCGACAATCGCCACCGGCAATTCAGGCTGCGCCCCATGTGTCAAAAACTGACCAATCACCTGAGCCAATGAAACAAGCCCCATATAAACAACAACTGTTTGATTAGGCTGAATCAACGCCTGCCAGTTTAAATCAACATTACCATCTTTGGCGTGCCCGGTAACGAACACACACGCCTGTGCATGGTCGCGGTGGGTTAGCGGAATTCCAGCATAAGCAGCGCACCCGTTGCCCGCACTAATGCCAGGCACAACTTGAAATGACACCCCTTCGGATGCCAGCATTTCAATTTCTTCACCGCCACGCCCAAACATAAACGGGTCACCGCCTTTAAGCCGCAATACCCGTTTGCCTTCTTGGGCTAAACGCACCAAAGTCAGGCTAATGTCTTCTTGGCGCATCGAATGATCGCCCTGCTTTTTACCTACATAAATCCGGTCCGCATCGCGGCGCACCAATTCCAACACCCCATCCGGCACCAAGCGATCATGCAACACAACATCCGCCCGCTGCATCAAACGTAACGCCTTAAACGTCAATAAATCCGGATCGCCGGGGCCACTACCAACCAAATAAACCTCGCCTTGGAGGGCAATATCTTGATCCGCTTGGGCGGTGGACAAAAGTTCTTCCATGCGAATTTCAGCTAAATCAACATTACCGCTCAACATATTTTCAGCCACAGCCCCGTCCACAACCCGTTCCCATAATCGGCGGCGGCGGGTTATATCGGGGATC
>JAPKAX010000234.1 GCA_028825025.1 Rhodospirillales bacterium
TTTTTATGTCGTTTACGGCTTACTCCTTAGTTATCATGGCAATGTGTGCGCCGTTTCCAAGGCCCGCCATTCATTGGGTCGTGGGGTGTTGGGCCAGAACTCTGGTGTTCGCCTTAAAATGGACCGTTGGGCTGCAGTTCGAAGTCAAGGGGCGTGAGTTTATTGTTGATGGCGCTGCAATTTATGCGGCCAAGCATCAATCGGCTTGGGATACGTTCATTTATTTTCTGATCTTTAAAAACCCAAGTTATGTGTTGAAAAAAGAACTTCACCGAATCCCACTTTGGGGGCTCGCCGCTAAAAAATATGGGGCAATTTCGGTTGATCGAAGCGGCGGTGCTAGCTCGCTTAAGCAATTGATAAACGACACGAAAGACCGGCTGAAGCATAACTATTCAGTGATGATTTTCCCCGAAGGGACACGCAGCGCTCCGGGCCGTAAATTACCGTATCATCCGGGAATCGCCGCAATGTATGGGGCTACGGATGTTCCGGTTATTCCGGTTGCAGTCAATTCCGGCCTGTTTTGGGGACGCCGAAGTTTTATTAAGCGCCCTGGTGTAATCACAATTGAATTTTTACCCCCTATTGAGCAGGGTTTGAAACGCCGTGATTTTATGGAAAAGCTAGAATTGACTGTTGAAGTTACTACGGATCAACTTGTTTCTGAAGCGTTTTTGAAATTTCCAGAAACCAAAGCTTCAATCGTTGAAGCAGATAATAATCCAGCTTTTTAAAATATTGGCCAAGACATTTGGCCTAAAAGTTATCCACAGCCTGTGGATACAGAGGGTAACATTGCTAACCCCTTCTATTCATTTATACTTTTAAACTTGATTTTTGAGCATGAAATGTGGAAACATAACAGGAACATTTATCTTTACGCATGAACAATTGCCACTTAAATTAGGCTTTGAATTGCCGGTGCTTTTGCCGCGTACTTTGATTCAGGAGAGTTTAGATGGCCCAAGTTTCTTCCATTTCACAGCAGATTTGGGACATGAAATACCGTCTGAAAACGGCCGAAGGCACGCCGGTTGATAAGTCGATCCCCGATTCTTGGCGCAGAGTCGCTAAAGCTTTAGCTGAAAAAGAAGAGGATCCCACTTTTTGGGAACAACGTTTTTTTGAAGCCATGGAAGATTTCAGATTCCTACCAGCGGGACGAATTTTGTCGGGTGCTGGGGCAAAGCGATCCGTCACGCTATTCAATTGCTTTGTTATGGGGACCATTCCCGATGACATTACGGGTATTTTTGATAGCCTAAAAGAAGCCGCGCTGACCATGCAACAAGGCGGTGGCATTGGCTATGATTTCTCGACTATTCGCCCCAAAGGCGCGCCTGTTAAAGGCGTTGGTGCCGATGCATCAGGGCCGCTTTCCTTCATGGATGTTTGGGACGCCATGTGTCGAACCATCATGAGTGCCGGTTCACGCCGGGGTGCGATGATGGCCGTTTTAAAGTGCGATCATCCGGATGTTTTGGATTTCATACAAGCCAAGCGTGAGCCGGGTCGATTGCGGATGTTTAACCTGTCTGTATTGGTTTCAGACGCCTTTATGTTGGCAGTTAAAGAAGACGCCGCATGGGAATTGCAATTTGATGGCGTTGTTTACAAAAGCTTACCCGCGCGTGAAATATGGAATGGGATTATGCAGGCGACTTATGCTTATGCAGAACCGGGGGTCATTTTTGTTGATCGGATTAATCAGAAAAATAATCTGAATTATTGCGAAACCATTCAAGCAACAAACCCGTGTGGGGAGCAACCTTTACCGCCTTATGGGGCATGTTTGTTAGGATCGATTAATTTTTCGCGGATTATAAATGATCCGTTTACGGATGATGCGTCCATGGATATGGATGAGCTTTCAGCATTAGTAACGACCGCTGTCCGCATGATGGATAACGTTATTGATGTTTCCAACTTTCCACTAGAAGAACAGCGCCATGAAGCAATTTCAAAACGCCGCATTGGCCTTGGCGTCACCGGATTAGCTGATGCCTTGATTATGTGTGGCACGCGTTATGGCGGCGCGAGAGCGGTGCAATTGACCGAAATGTGGATGCGGGCTTTATCGAGAACCGCGTATTTAGCATCGGTTGATTTGGCCAAAGAAAAGGGGTCGTTCCCCATGTTCGATGTTGAAAAATACATTCAAGGTGAAACCATTCAAGCGTTGGATATGGATGTTAAAAATGCCATTGCTCAGCATGGAATTCGCAACGCATTGCTGACATCGATCGCGCCTACGGGTACAATTTCGCTGTTTGCCGATAATGTATCATCAGGGCTCGAGCCGGTCTTTAGTTTCAAATATACGCGCCATGTTTTAATGCCCGATGGTACGCGCCGTGAAGAAGATGTTTCTGATTACGCTTATCGTTTGCACCGCCGGATGTTTGGTGAAGCAGCTCCTTTGTCCGATGCTTTCGTCGATTCGCAACAGCTCAGTCCGAACGATCACTTGGTCATGCAAGCGGCAGTGCAAAAATATATCGACAGCTCCATTTCTAAAACGATTAACGTTCCTGAAGCCATTTCGTTTGATGAGTTTAAAGATATTTATATTCAGGCTTACGATTTGGGCTGTAAGGGGTGCACGACGTACCGCCCGAATGACATAACGGGGTCTGTTCTTGAAATTAAGAAAGAAGATAAAAAGATAGAATTAGAGCCTGAATTGCCCTTAGAATCAGAATCAAAAACGCTTAAGCCTGTTGATGCCGGGGATTCTGGTGCCGTTGTTCAAATGTTCCGCCCGTTGGATCGCCCTGGCGATTTGCAAGGAAAAACCTATAAACTGATGTGGCCTGAAAGTGACTATGCCATGTACATCACAATTAACGATATTTTGGATGATGCCGGGCGCATTCGCCCGTTCGAGATTTTTATAAATTCTAAAAACATGGAACATTACGCGTGGACCGTCGCCCTAACCAGAATGATTTCTGCTGTATTTAGGCGCGGTGGTGATGTTTCGTTTGTGGTCGAAGAATTAAAGGCGGTGTTCGATCCGCGCGGTGGGCAATGGATGAAGGGGCGTTATGTTCCTTCCTTGTTAGCGGCCATTGGCGAAGTGATTGAACGCCACATGATTGACGTTGGGTTTTTATTGGCACCGGGTGAATTAAACACAGAACCGCAAAGCGAAGCCGCCGTTGTAAATATGATGCCAACAGTGGTTAGTGGAAATTCAGGATCTGAAACTGAACAGGGTGCGCAAATAGAAAAGCGATCTGGAGCCCCTTTTCGGCAATGTCCGAAATGCGCTCAACCTTCCTTAATCCGCCAAGAAGGCTGCGACACATGCACGTCTTGTGCGTACTCAAAGTGTGGATAAGGAAAGCGATTTAGCTTTATGTTGATAAGGTCTTCGTGACGGTTCGAGCTAAAGATGGGTCTTCAATGCCAAGCTCTGTCAAATGATCCAGTGTATTTTGCAAATATTCGATACACGTCCCGGCTTTGCCATGGCCCTGATTAACAAGTCTTATCGTTTCATCATCTGAAAGCTTGCCAGCGTATTGAGCGTGGGTTGTGTCGGCAACAAATATATAGGCTTTGGCATGCGTTGGACTATCAAGACCATCAGAAGTTAATTCAACGGGTTTCCAGCTTGGACAATAGACGTTGGTGGCCATTTCGCGTTCATCCTAATAATAAATTACGGCTGGGGCATTTTTTTCTAACACCTGAAAAGCCATGCCTTGGCATGACCCGCCTGTGTCTAATCCAAAGACAAACCCTGGCTTTCCAGCGGCGCCACGATATTCGACTGAATAAATACAAAGCGCGCGGTGGTATTCGTTTAAATGCGCGCGGCATTTTTGTTCGTACTCAAAATTTGGATGCCACATTAAACAGCCATAAGCAAAAATCCAAATGTCGCCACCTTGATTATCTGGTGATTTGTTGGTCATAATTTTTTCCGGGCAACAACAAGGGCAACACCAAGGGTTGCCAAAATCATCCCGGCCCCCTGTTGTAGGTCTAATGTTTCTCCAAACAAAAACCAGCTTTCAATAACAACAACGGGCGGCACTAGGTAAAATAAGCTTGTTACTTTTGCAATGGCCCCATAGCGGATCATTATTTGTAAAAGGGAAAAGGTGCCAACGGACATGGGGAGAGCTAACCACGTTAGAGCGAAAATAAATTCACCCGACCAAATTACATCACGCGTCTCGAATATCAAGGCAATCGGAAACATGCATACAAAAGCGGCAACCTGTTGAACGGCTGAAGTTGTTCTAAGGTCACGAGCTGAAGTAACCCGCTTTTGATATAACGTTCCTAGTGTGATTCCAAATAGGGCAGATATGCATGCAACCACACCCGCCCACGGCCCCGCTCCTTGCCCGGTCCATACAACAAGGACCATTCCTGAAAACCCGACGACAAGGCCAAAGGCTTGTAATTTTGAGACCCGTTCCGCCAAAAAAGGAATGGCTAACGCGGCTATTAAAATGGGTTGCAATCCGGTAATGACAGCCGTAATTCCAGCTCCAGTTCCAAGCGATATACCAAGAAATACACCGCCTAAATACGTGACGTGCATTAAAACACCAACGATAACAGCGTCACGTATTTCGACAAATGTGTTGGGCCAAGGCGCACGTGCATATAAAGACAAAAGGGTTAATGCCGTTGCTGCAATGGCAAATCGAAGCGATAAAAATGTAAACGGCTCGGCGTAAGGTAAGCCAAATTTTGATCCAATAAACCCAGTGCTCCAAAGCAAAACAAAGACTGGTGGCATAAATGAAATCCAACCTGGGATAGGGAGCGCGGATGATGGAGCAGGCGTATACATATGCATTTCTTTCAAGTCGTATGGGTCGCTTATGTTAGATTCATA
>JAPKAX010000023.1 GCA_028825025.1 Rhodospirillales bacterium
AAGAGCGACCATCGGTAAACGCTGGGAATTCCAACTCAATAAGCAAAAGCACATCCAAAGCATCTGCAATCAGTTGTGGCGACTGAGCTGACGTTAGCCGAACACCAATTGGGCCTGAACACGCAACCAACAAGTCCCGGTCTCGAATGAAGCGATCTAGAGAGACAACAACGAAACCTGCCTTAGAAAGCTCCAAATCATCTGCTAATAATGTCCAAGCGTCTTCGACAATTTTTCCACCTTTAAGCAGCGGCATCTAATTTCTCCGGATACAAACGTGATTTGAATGGGGCCGCGCCAACTCGGCGATAGGTGTCTAAGAATCGTTCACCCTGATTACGGATTTCCACATAAAGGCTAATCAACTCTTCCACCGCATCAACGATATCTGCGCTGGAAAATGCAGGCCCGATAATACTGCCAATGGCTGCATCTTCAGCGCCACTGCCGCCCAGCGTGATCTGGTAAAATTCTTCCCCGCGCCGATCAACACCCAACAAGCCAATATGCCCGACATGGTGATGACCGCAGGCATTGATGCAGCCTGAAATTTTCAGTTTCAGTTCACCTAAATCAAATTGCTGATCCAAATCGGCATAGCGCTTCGAAATGCGCTGCGCCACTGGAATGGACCGAGTATTCGCCAGTCCGCAATAATCAAGCCCAGGGCACACAATCATATCGGTAACTTTACCAATATTAGGCATCGCCAATCCGGTTTCACCCAGTTCACGCCAAAGCTCAAACAGTTCTGATTGTTTAACATGAGCAAACACCAAGTTTTGTTCATGGGTTGCTCGGATTTCATCAAAACTATAGATTTCAGCCAAATCAGCTAAATCTACCATTTGATCTGCGGTTATATCGCCAGGCGGTAAATCATCCGTCTTCAACGATATATTAACAATGGCGTACCCGGCTTGTTTATGGGCGACAACATTTCCACTTACCCAGCGGGCAAATTCAGAGTTCTCGAATTTTTTAGTCTCAAACCCACGGTCAACAGCGCCTAATGTCTCAAACGGTGGGGGTGCGAAGTATGCCCGAATGCGTTCAATTTCATACTCTGGGACTTTAAGAGCACTGTCTTTGATCGCAGCCCATTCAGCATCAATTTGCGCGCGCATTTCATCTAATCCTGTTTCGTGAACCAGGATTTTGATTCGTGCTTTGTATTTATTATCGCGGCGGCCATTCATGTTATAAACACGCAGAACAGCTTCTAAATACGACAACAGGTCTTCAGCTGGAACAAACTCGTTGCTAATTTTGCCAATCATCGGGGTTCGGCCCAAGCCGCCACCAATCCAAACTTCAAACCCCGTTTCACCCGCATCATTCTTTTTAATGAACAGACCTATATCGTGAAAACGCACAACGGCCCGGTCATAATCAGATGCTGAAACAGCAATTTTAAACTTGCGGCCCAAAAATGTGAACTCTGGATGCAAAGTTGACCATTGGCGAACAATTTCAGCCCAAATCCGAGAATCATCAATCTCATCCGCGACAGCCCCCGCATAAGGGTCAGCCGTCACATTACGGATGCAATTGCCACTGGTTTGAATGGCATGCATTTCAACATCAGCTAATTCAGCCAGTAAATTCGGAACATCTTCTAACTTAGGCCAGTTAAATTGGATGTTTTGGCGCGTTGTAAAATGCCCGTAACCCCGATCATACGTGCGTGCGATGTGGGCCAGTTTACGCATTTGTGCGGCTGAAAACGTCCCGTACGGAATGGCAACGCGCAACATATACGCATGCAATTGCAAATATAGGCCGTTCATCAAACGAAGCGGGCGAAACTCTTCTTCGGATAACTCACCCGACATCCGGCGCACCACTTGCCCTCGAAATTCAGCAACCCGATCGTTGACAAACTTCCGATCAAATTCATCGTATCTATACATAATCAACCAACTCCATTGAAGTATACAGGAGACACATCATCTAAATGGGTCAAATGCCCCGGAACATCTTGGATCGCAAAGTCCGCATGGGTTGTCGGCCCGTACGCCCGAATGCGTTCACGGTACCGAAGCGGGCGAACCTCGCCCTTATCATTTTCAGTAACCTCAATCTCATAAGGTCCAACAACAATCTGTGCCTGCTCAGCTGCATTTGCTAAGGCAAGACGAACCTTTAGGTCTTCATCGGTTTCTAATACTTGTGCATCAAGGATAGAATTCCCCCAACAACCGTCCTTACCCATAAAAACAACTAATCCATCGTTAAGGCGGTTGGCAGTTATCACATGATGTGTCATTTTTTCGATCCTATTTAGGAATTACACTTTAAATATGATATATTTAAATATAATAGTCAATAAATTTGTATAATTAAAAAAATTACATTTTTAATTTGTTATTTTAATAATAAGCAAGATGTCTATACCTTCTCGTCACACACGTTGATCCACATTATCAAAAGCGAATGTATACCCGATGACCTCTACGCCAGAAACAACGATAACCCCCGCAAATTCCATCGGTTTTTTTGAGCGTTGGTTATCACTTTGGGTCGCAGGTTGCATTATTGCAGGTATTGCGTTGGGCAATGTTGCCAGCGATGTGTTCTTGGTTTTAGCAAAATTTGAATATGCAAACGTCAATTTGGTTGTTGCTGTGCTGATTTGGGCGATGATCTATCCAATGATGGTCAACGTCGATTTTGCCAGCCTGCGCCGTATTGGCGAACGCCCAAAAGGGCTGGTGATTACCATTTTCGTCAACTGGTTGGTCAAGCCGTTTTCAATGGCAGCATTGGGTGTTTTATTTTTTGAAGTTGTGTTCGTGGATTACATTGCCCCAAAAGACGCCTCTCAATACATTGCGGGTCTAATCCTTTTAGGGGCAGCGCCCTGCACAGCTATGGTTTTTGTGTGGTCACAAATGACCAAAGGCGATGCCACCTATACTTTGGTTCAAGTCTCTTTAAACGATGTTATCATGATTTTTGCTTTCGCGCCTATTGTCGCCATGCTTTTAGGCATCACCGACATCATCATTCCATGGGAAACACTTTTGCTTTCCGTTGTCCTTTATGTTGTGTTCCCAATGTTAGCCGGGGCTTTAACGCGCAAAGTCCTGTTCAGTAAAGCCGGAAGCGATAAATCAAAGGGCGAAGTACTGATTGAAAGTTTTGGGCACACAGTCAAACCGTTTTCTGTTATTGGATTGTTGGCAACCGTGGTTTTGTTGTTTGGTTTTCAGGGTCAAACGATTTTAGAAAAACCAGTTTTGATCGCGCTGATTGCCGTTCCCTTGGTTATCCAGTCCTACGGAATTTTTGCCATTGCTTACGCCGCCGCATGGATATGGAAAGTTCCTTACAAAGTTGCAGCACCCTGCGCGCTCATTGGCACCTCCAACTTTTTCGAGCTGGCGGTTGCCGTCGCCATTAGTTTGTTTGGTTTGCATTCAGGCGCGGCCCTAGCCACTGTTGTTGGGGTTTTAGTTGAGGTTCCGGTCATGCTTTCATTGGTCGCGTTCGCCAACAAAACCCAACGGTTTTTCCCAACTGAATAACCTTGGTTAGGTCATAGCCAACAACTTTTGAGCAACCTGGATCAAATCGGCGTCCCGACCTTTGCGGCCAATAAGTTGCACCCCAATCGGCATGCCGTTGGGCCCTTTAAGTAACGGGAGCGAGATCGTTGGAACCCCCATCAACGTCCACATGCGCTGAAAAATCGCATTGCCCGTTGACACTAAACCCATCGGTGCTTCGCCAGTGGCAGATGCGGTAATCATCGCATCGTGGTGGCCCAATAATTGATCAACGGCATGGTTCAACGATCCAACCAATTCCTGTGCCTCGATATACGCTTCGACGGAAACCAGTTTGCCCGCTTCGGCCCGCTCAATGGTTTCAGGCATCAATTCATCGGGATGATTTTCACAAAATTCTGCCAAGTTGTGCCACAAATTAGCATCCATCACGACCCCTTGCGCATCAACAGCTTGATCAAAAATTCCAGCCAGCTCAACTTCCTGAACAACACTTCCTAAGCTTTTTATATAAGGCTCGAACACAGCGTCGAGATGATCTTCCGCTTCAGCCCATGGGGGGCCTTTAACGAAGGCTAATTTCAACGGCTCAGGTGTTGCCGGTTTGCTCAACGTTTCGACCAACTTAGCCCCACAATGGGACCGCATATCAAAATCGCCAGCATCATAAACCATCAACGTATCAGCAATCAGGGCAATATCTTCCAAGCTATTGGCATAAACGCCAACGTGATCCAGTGGGCGGGCAATAATGAAAACGCCTTTTCTAGAAATTTTCCCATACGTCGCTTTATAACCGTATGCTCCGCAATAGGATGCGGGGCGCAACATGGACCCACCAGTTTGCGAACCCAATGCCAAAGGCACCATACCATCGGCCACAGATGCCGCTGACCCGGATGAAGACCCGCCGGGTGTGCGGTTTGGGTCGTGCGGGTTGGTTGTTCCACGTTGCCCGGATAGGGCAAATTCTGTGGTCACCGTTTTGCCCATAATAATCGCACCGGCTTTGCGTAGGAGCGATGTAACCGTTGCATCATTAGCCGGGCGGCGGCCTTCGAAGTGATCGGACCCGCTACACGTAGGCATATCAGCGGTATCTATAATGTCTTTTAAACCAACTGGAATTCCATGTAAGGGCCCAAGTTCAGCCCCTAATTTAACTATCTCATCCGCTGCCCGAGCTTGCGCCAAAGCCAATTCAGGGTCTAAATAAACCCACGCGTGAACCACAGAATCCCTCGCATCAATCCGCTTCAAACAGGCCTCAACAAGCTGCACCGATGTAATTTCACCAGATTTTATTTGCGCCGCTAAATGGGTAGCAGAGCGCTTATTTAACAAAATATTATCAGGCATATAAATCGCTTTCAATTCGGTTGCATTACCAGCACAGACAAGGCACAAAGTGCCCATGAAAAACCATACACTTGATTTAAAGGACCGGGCAAGCTTCCGTTTCTGGACCCCCGTCACCATTCGATTCTCAGACCAAGACCCGTTGGGACACGTAAATAATGTTGCGTACGCGGCTTACATTGAAGCAGCGCGAACAATGTTTTTGGGTGGGCTTCTGAACCCAGATGACAACCCCGGGATAGATTATGTCTTGGCCCGCGTTGTCATTGATTACGTTAAAGAAACCCATTATCCGGGAACGGTTGATGTGGGCGGGCGGGTGACCACAGTCGGGACCAAATCAATTACATCAGGCTATGGTGTTTTTGTTGGCGATCAATGCGTTGCTACATCTGAAAGCGTGAACGTCTTTTTCTCGCTCCGAGAACGTAAAACCATAGCCATCCCAGATAACGTCCGCGCTGACTTAGAATCAGACCCCATGCGCGAACATAACCAACGGGGCTACCGCCGGGGGTATTGATTACAAAACCCAGCTTCCCTGCTGCTCCAACGCCCAAATTTTAGAGATAACTGCATCTTGAGCTTCCGCATCCATAAGGGGGGCGGTGAGTTCTTTGAATTTGTGCTCGATTTCAGAATCTGATAAGGGGCTATCAGGGTCACCACGCCGGGTTGGGGAATTGTGGTTTATTCGTTCACCATCAGCCAATTCGATCTCAACCGTTGCCGAACGAAAACCCGGAAAGACCGATTCTGCTTTATCATCAACGGTTATTTGAATCCGCTCCATCAGCTTTCGAACATCCTCATTTTGCAGCCATTCATCGCTGAACGCCGCCAAGCGCACACTGCCCGTTAGGGCCGCCATTGCCACCACATAGGCCAAACTAAACTTAGCTTCAAAGGCCGTTTGTGGATTGCGGTTGCCACAGACTTCAGCAGCTTTTGCATAGCTTCCAATATAGACTTTTTTGACCGTATCTAAGTTAAGCTCGGCTTGTTCACGCAATGCCAATACGGAATCAATGGCGGCGAAGGTGTGACCACAGCAGCAATGGTTTTTCTGGGTCATTCGGGTGATGGTGTAGTCGTCACCCAAATTTGCAAACGCAGTTTCCCAATCTACATCACGGCTCATGGCGTTTCCAAAGCCGCGGGGACCTTCGAGCATTTCATCCGCTCCTGTCACTCCAGCTGCTGCCATTTGAGCGCATAAAACCCCTGTTTCAGCCGCCCGTCCTGCATGTAGTGGCTTGCTCATGGCGTCGGACCTAAACGCCTGTTGCAAAGCTGCGGCCATGGTCGCCGCGTTGCCAATGGCGTGTTTGGTTTGATCTGCTGTTAAGTTCATCAGTTTAGCCGACGCCACCGCCGCACCGAAGGCACCAACAGTCCCGGTTGTATGCCAATAATCGTAATGGGCGGGTTGCACAGCTGCGGCAATGCGGTTGGATACTTCATACCCAGCAACAACACCAGCAATCAGTTCTTTGCCTGAACTACCCATCAATTCAGCTGCAGCAAGGGCAGCAGATACAACAGGAGGCCCAGGATGATAAATACCGTCGCGATAAATATCATCAACTTCAAGGGTGTGCGATGCAACGCCGTTGATCAGGGCTGCGGACCTAGACGTCGCTTGGATGTTCGATGGAATAAGCTTCGATTTTCCGTGGCCCAAATCATCGTCTAAGGCACGCTGCAAAGCCAATGCAGGTGCTTCAACACCACCCGGGATGACGGCGGAAAGATAATCCAATATGCAGCGCTTCGTTGCATGAATAACGGGTTCAGGTAAGTCTGAATACGTTAAATTAGCGACATAAGTGCCAAGTTGTAAGGCGCGCATTAGTTATAAATCCAAGGCCGGTTTTTTTCATCGGCTTTCCGAAAGCTTTTAATTTCAACAACCTTCGTCAACGTCACCCCAATATCGTCCAAACCTTCAAGCAACTGATGCCGGCGCTGGGGTTCGGTCTCAAATGAATAGGCCTCCCCATTTGGCGCAGTCACTGTTTGCGCTTCTAGATCAATTGAGAACGGCGCATTGTTGCCTGAATTTTCGGAAATTTCGGCCAGTTTTTCAACAATTTCTTGATCCAAAACAATCGGCAACATTCCGTTTTGAAAACAATTGTTGTAAAAAATATTACCAAAACTGGGTGCAATAATGGACTTCAACCCCAACCCATTAAGCGCCCATACGGCGGATTCACGCGAGCTGCCGCAGCCGAAGTTATTACCCGAAATTAGAATTTGAGTCCCTTCGTAGGCCGGTTTGTTTAAAACGAATTCGGGGTTGTCTGATCCGTCTTCTAAAAACCGCAAAGTCTCAAACGCGAATTCATGCATATCTTTGCGATCTGCCAACAAATAGCGCTGCATGGGGATAATTAAATCGGTATCGATATTGGCCCGCATTAAAGGGGCTGCAACGCAACTTATGCTTTTAAATTTATCCATCGAATTTATGCTTTCATCATTTTACGAACATCGGTGATTTCACCAAGGATGGCGGAAGCGGCTGCGCTGATCGGGCTGGCCAAATGGGTGCGGCTATTTTTTCCTTGTCTGCCGACGAAGTTTCTGTTCGATGTGGAAACACAACGCCCACCTTCTGGCACCAATTCACCGTTAGAGCCCACACACAACGAACACCCCGGATTACGCCAATCAAATCCGGCTTTTTTGAATATAACATCCAAGCCTTCGGCTTCAGCCGCGACTTTAATGTCATACGAGCCTGGCACCACCCACGCATCCACATGGGATGCAACTTTTTGACCTTGAATAATTCCAGCCGCTTCTTGTAAATCGCTTAAACGGCTGTTGGTGCAAGACCCGATAAACACTTGATCAATTTTCTGTCCCTGCAACGATTGCCCGGCTTTTAGCCCTGTATATTCTAGCGCTGCTGCATACCCATTGCGCTTTTCAAGGTCTGATTGCTGCGATGGATCAGGTATGAGTTCATCGATTGCGATGACATGTTCCGGGCTTGTGCCCCACGTAAACTGAGGGCGCACATCCGCCACGTTAACAAAGCGCTCTTCATCAAACGTTGAATCTGCGTCCGATTGCAAACCTTTCCAATGGGCAACGGCTAAATCCCAATTGGCTCCTTTAGGGGCGTATTCACGTCCCTTAACATAATCCATGGTTTTCTCGTCCGGCGCGACCATACCCACTTTGGCCCCCATCTCGATCGATAAATTACATAGCGTCATCCGCTCTTCGATGGATAAAGCACGAACAGCAGGCCCCGCGTATTCAACCGCATACCCCGAACCGGCAGCAACGCCTTCTTGGCCAATCAAAAACAAAATCATGTCTTTTGCAGTGACGCCCGGTTGCATAGCGCCGTCGAACGTCACCCGCATTCGTTTTGGTCGTTTTTGAATAACTGCACCTGTTGCCAAAACGTGGGTAACTTCACTGGCCCCAATCCCCCATGCCAGCGCGCCTAAACCTCCGTGAGTGCTGGTATGGCTATCGCCGCAGACAATCAGTGCGCCCGGAACCGTTAAGCCCAGTTCCGGCCCAATAACATGGATAATACCAAAGCCGTGAGTACCAATATCAAAAAACGTTATTCCTTGATCTGCTGCAAATTGGCGCAAGGGGTCTACGCATTTTTCATAACGCGGGCCCGTATGGGTCGCATCTGCAGCGGTTGAGACCGTATGATCTGGGCAAGCAAAAGTTAAATCTGGGTGCATCACCCGACGCCCCTGCTCAGACAAAGCGCCAAGCGCACGGCTTCCGCTTAAATCATGTATAAAATTACGATCCACATGAAGTAATGAAAACCCACCACCTAAGTTACTGATAACGTGTTCGTTCCAGACTTTATCAAAAAGTGTAGCCTGTTTGTTAGGCATAAAATGGGACCTTATATGTTAAGAAATTAACTTTAAATGATTTATTTTAAGAATGCCTGTTCTATCAAGGGGCTGCAATAGAAAGTCGAAACATTAAGAAACCTCAACGGCAAATTGAGAGAAGGGTTGGATTCAATCGATATGCAACTGTATAAATGATTTCCATTGAATAACTTGTTTCTGGGAGGAACTTTAAAGTGAGAATATTGAAAAAAACATTATTAGGGGCCATCGCCACAATGGCTGCGATTACGACCCCTGCTTTATCTGCTGATTCAGTAAAAATCGGAATGATCACGACGCTTTCTGGTGGTGGCAGCGCTTTGGGCCGCGACATACGCGACGGCTTTAAATTAGCTGTTGATATGCGCGGCGGCATGCTGGGCGAAAAAAAAGTTGATCTGATCATATCAGACGATGCTCGCAAAGTCGGCAACGCCAAGCAAATTGCGAACCGTATGCTGAAACGCGACAAAGTTGACATTATGACGGGTATTGTCTGGTCAAACTTGGCTTTGGCTGTGGTTCCAACGGTTACCAAAGCTGGAAAATTTTACTTAAGCCCGAACGCGGGACCGTCTAAATTAGCCGGCAAAGGGTGCCATAAAAATTACTTCAACGTGGCTTGGCAGAACGATAACCTGCACGAAGCGGCAGGTCAGTACGTCAACGACAAAGCCCATCGCAACGTTTACATCATGGCTCCAAATTACCCAGCGGGCAAAGATGCCTTAGCCGGTTTCAAGCGCTTTTATAAAGGCAAAATTGCTGGTGAAGTTTACACCAAATTAGGGCAAGTCGACTATGCCGCTGAATTGGCAAATTTACGTGCTACTAAGCCAGATGCGGTTTACTTTTTCTTACCCGGCGGCATGGGCATCAATTTCGTAAAACAATATGCCCAAGCCGGTTTGACAAAAACCACTCCGCTGTTTGGCCCTGCGTTCTCCTTCGATGAGGGTATTTTGAAAGCTGTTGGCGATACTGCGATTGGTGTTTTCAATACCAGCCAGTGGAATAAAGATATCAAAAACGCTGCAAACGTTGATTTTGTTGCGAACTTCAAAAAAACGTATGGCCGTTTTCCGTCACTTTATGCCAGCCAAGGCTTCGATACAGCCTTGTTAATAGATAGCGCAATCCGCGCTGTTGATGGTGATATGTCGAAGCAGGACGATTTCCGCAAAGCCTTGAAAGCCGCTAAGTTTCAATCAGTTCGGGGTCCTTTCAAGTTCGGCCCTAACCACCACCCAATCCAAGACATTTATGTGCGTGAAGTTTACAAAGATGGCGATAACATCACCAACAGAATTGTTGGCAAAGTCTTCACCAATCATGGCGACGTTTACGCAGCTGATTGCAAAATGTAAGTAACTATAATCGGAATTAGGCGGGGCACTAAATCAGTGTTCCGCCGTTTTTATTGGTATGACTTTTTATCTTTTCCTTGAACAAACGTTGAACGCTTTTCAGCTGGGCGTCATGCTGTTTTTAATGGCGGCGGGCCTGACGCTTGTGTTCGGAATCATGAACATGATCAATCTGGCGCACGGATCGTTCTATATGATCGGCGCTTATGTAGCGGCCTACGTCAGCGACGCGACGGGCAGCTTTTTTATTGGCGTCGCAGTTGCCCTACCCGTGGCCGCAGCCGTTGGTATGGCCGTTGAAATCATTGCCCTGCGCAGGCTTTATAAGCGTGATCACTTAGATCAAGTGTTGGCGACCTTTGGCCTCATTTTATTCTTTAACGAGCTGACCAGTATCATTTGGGGCCCACAAGCCCTTTTCGTTGCCATCCCGCCTGTGTTCTCAGGATCGGTTGAATTAATCCCCGGCGCCCCCTATCCGATCTATCGCTTGGTGATTATTGGTGCTGGTTTAATTGTTGCCTTATTAATGCGAACCTTAATTGTTAAAACTCGAACCGGAATGTTAATCAGGGCTGGCGCTTCAAACCGTGAAATGGTCAGCGCTTTGGGCATTGATATAGATAGACTTTACACCATTATTTTTGGCTTAGGTGCCTTGTTGGCAGGCTTAGCCGGAGCCTTTGCCGGGCCAATTTTGGCGACCGAAATAGGCATGGGTGAAAACATTCTGATTTTAACTTTTGTTGTGATCATAGTGGGCGGCATTGGCTCAATTCGGGGCGCGCTCATTGGCGCGTTGCTGGTGGGTCTTGTTGATACCTATGGACGGGCATTTTTACCACAATTTTTGCGCATGATATTCGAAGATCCATCCGTAGCAGATGGTGTTGGCGCGTCCATATCGTCCATGTCCATCTACATTTTAATGGCGGTTGTCCTTATTTTTCGGCCTCGTGGATTGTTCCAAGCTTATGGATAAATTTAATCGAAAATCCATTGTCTTATTGGTTGGGCTTGCCCTTTTGTTGGCTTTGCCACCAATAACCATTGCCATGGAGGAGGCCTATTTCATCAGCTTATTCAGTCGCATCATGATTTATGCTTTGGCCGCTGTTAGTTTGGATTTAATTTTGGGCTATGCCGGAATGGCCAGTTTGGGTCATGGTGCATTCCTTGGCGTTGGGGCTTATGCGGTTGGAATTTTGGCCTTCCACGTGACGGAAGAAACAGCCATCCCGTTTTTGCCCGGCGGCTGGGCAGGCAGCATTAACGCCGTGATTTCTTGGGGTTCTGCAATTGTTGTATCAAGCCTTTTTGCATTGGTTATCGGGGCTTTAAGCTTAAGAACCAGCGGTGTTTATTTCATCATGATTACGCTGGCCTTCGCGCAAATGCTATTTTTCTTCTTCGTATCGCTGACCACATATGGTGGTGAAGATGGTATTAATTTGGATCAACGCAGCCAGATACCGGGGCTAGATTTAGCCGATGACGCCAGCTTTTATTACGTCTGTTTGGCCCTGCTTTTGGCCTTTGTTTATATTTGTTACCGGATCGTCAATTCACGCTTTGGCATGGTCATGCGGGGCTGCAAACAAAATGAAACCCGAATGCGTGCCTTGGGATATTCCACCTATCGCTACAAACTGATTTGTTTTGTTATTGCGGGGGCTGGAGCTGGATTAGCGGGCGCATTAATTGCCAACCAAAGCGAATTTGTTGGCCCCGGATTAATGCATTGGACGCGGTCCGGTGAAGTCATGATCATGGTTATTTTGGGCGGTATGGGAACGATCTTTGGACCGATATTTGGTGCCGTTGCTTTATTGTTGATGGAAGAAGTTTTGGCCGCGTATACAGAACATTGGATGATCATTTTGGGTCCGGTCTTGATTTTCGTCGTGCTGTTTGCACGGCGCGGTATTTATGGCTTTTTAACTGGGGATGGAGGGCGCGATGGTTGAGTCCATTCTGACCGTTCAAAATTTAGTTAAATCTTTTGGCGCACTGAGGGCCAGTGATGGCATTTCATTGGACGTTTTACCCGGTGAAATCCACGCATTAATTGGCCCCAATGGCGCTGGAAAAACAACAGCCGTCAATCAATTATCGGGTGAAATGCAACCGGATGAAGGGCGCATTCTATTTGAAGGCCAGGATATCACGGCCTTCCCCGTCGACAAGCGCGCCCGACTAGGCCTTGCGCGGTCTTATCAAATCACCAGTATATTCCCAAACTTCACGGCGTTGGAAAACGTGGCAATGGCTGTGCAATCGACCCAAGGCCATAATTTCAGATTTTGGGAAAATGCAAAATCTGATTTAAGCCGAACAGAACCAGCTTTGGAAGTTTTAAACCGGGTCGGATTAAGCGATTTAGCAAACACAATTGCGGGCGGCTTAGCCCACGGGCAACAGCGACAATTAGAACTGGCTATGGGGCTAGCGACACGCCCAAAAATGTTGTTATTGGACGAGCCCATGGCCGGAATGGGGGTCGAAGAATCGCGACGAATGACTGATATTTTGCTGCCTCTCAAAGGCGACTTAACAATATTATTGGTCGAACACGACATGGACGTTGTGTTCGCGCTGGCGGATCGGATTACGGTTTTGGTTCTAGGCAAACCCATTGCCACAGATACCCCTCAAAACATCCGGAACAACGAACACGTCCGCGCTGCCTATTTAGGCGATACATCATGATTTTAGAACTCAACAATGTTAAAACTTTTTATGGAGCCAGTCAGGTTCTGTTTGGCGTCACAATGAGCATTGGCCATGGTGAAGTGGTAACCTTAATGGGCCGGAACGGCATGGGCAAAACAACAACCGTGCGATCGATCATGGGCTTAACCCCTACCCGAGAAGGATCAATTACTTTTGATGGCGTTGATATTCACAACCGCCCACCCCACAAAATTGCAAAACTAGGTATTGGCTTGGTCCCTGAAGGGCGTCAAATATTCCCAAACCTAACAGTCCGTGAAAACTTAATCGCCACATCGGCTAATAATGCTGGCACGGATACGCCATGGACGATGGACCGCGTGATTGATTTATTCCCCCGGCTTGGTGAACGCATATCGCGCTATGGTCGCACACTATCTGGCGGCGAACAACAAATGTTAGCCATTGGTCGGGCCTTGATGACGAACCCAAAATTGATGATACTGGATGAAGCGACGGAAGGTTTGGCCCCTTTGGTTCGGGACGAAATTTGGTCATGCTTGGAACATAATTTAAAACAATCAGGTCAAGCCATTTTGGTCATCGACAAACATCCCGAAGCCATGGCCCGAATTGCCGACCGGCATTTTGTTATGGAAAAAGGGCAAATTGCTTGGTCCGGTACGTCGCAAGAGTTATTAGCGAACGCAGAAATGCAGCATCAGTTTTTAGGAGTTTAGGAAAATATTATGCAAGTTACCATAGATCCAGTTAACGAAAAACTTTATAACGCACGCGCCGCCATCCCAGGCTCCGACGACATTGCACTCCGCTGGGCCAAAGAAAGTGCGAATGCACGGAATAATTTTAAAAATTATTCCAATATCAATTATGGAGATAGCCCCCGCGAGATTTTAGATATTTACCCCGCTGAAAACCCAAATGCGCCGGTGATGATGTTTATTCATGGCGGCTATTGGCAGGCGCGCGAACCAAAGGACTTTAATTTTATAGCCCCAGAACTGCTAAAGCTTGGGTTCTGTGTAGTTCTGGCGGGCTATGATTTATGCCCTAAAGTCACTGTTGAAAAAATCACCCGCCAAATGCAACAAGCGGCTGCCTATATTTGGCACAACATCGGCACCTACGGCGGTAACAGAAATCGCCTTTATGTCTCCGGCCATTCAGCAGGCGGCCATTTAACGGCTGAAATGATGGCAACCGATTGGTCCCAAATAGATATTGAAATCCCCAATGATTATGTCAAAGGCGGTATTCCTATCAGTGGTGTATTTGATCTGGAACCTTTGGTCACAACATCAATTAATGAGAATGTCCAATTTGATTTAGAATCTGCCAAACAGTGCAGTCCTTTACTTCGCGATACCGTTTCAACAGGGCCCATCATCTTAGCTGTTGGTAGCGATGAAAGCACTGGGTTTCATGATCAATCAGATCGTTTGCAAGCCAAATGGGGGCCAAGACTGGCCAGCACTTTGCGTATTAACCTAGAAGGCGCACACCACTTGGGGGCCGTTGATGAACTGGCAAAACCCGGCAGCCCTTTATTGACAGAAATTGCGAAGCTTATAGCGTAAGCTTCCCAACCTGCCGAAATGCCGGCGCTATGGCCTTTGTTGCGTTTTCAATTGAAAGGTCGCTTGGGCCGGTGATTGCTGGATTGGCTTTCGAGTATCGTGAAAAGGCCTAAAATCCTTATTCAGTGTTTTACTGTTCGTGCTTAAATTTTTTAAGCTACCCATTTTTTTTAATAAGGTTCTGAATTCGGCTTCAATGTCATTTAAGCGTTCAAAAGCAATCATTTTCGGCTCCGTTTGGTAAGCTGACAACAAGTTCGCCAGACACTTTTGTGAATAGTTATAAACGCCCCAGCCATATAAATATGATCTCTATAATAAAAACTATACGAGCCTACTGTATATGTGTGAATACAAATATGTGTCTAATTGTTACTTAGGGTATCTAAATGACGTTACTAGTATAAGAATTTTCAACGATATTCTTTTGGCATAAAAAACAAATAATCATCAATCAATTCCGTTGAGTGGCACTCATGACAAAACGACACTTTATCGGCATTATCGCCCAGGGTATCGCCGAAGAAACTACTATCCGGCATGATTATTTTATACAGCCAGTCTTTCGATTTTGGGCTTTTTCCAGCTGCTAGTTTTTCCATAATGAACAACGAACCCGCAAAGACATCGCTGCGTGTTGTTACCCTTAAGTTATCTTTTGCAATCACAGAATCCGGGTGTAAATATTCACCCGACGCTATGCGTCCATACTTATTGGCTATTGAATTTGTATAATTATTAACAAAGCGGTTTCCGTGTGTGGCCGACGGATTTGGGGATGAATTATACTTCTGCCATTTCAGGTACGATTTGGCCGTCACATCGCCTGATAGCGCATACCACTTCGCCAGAAGATCTGGAACATTGTCGTAAATCGTAAGCGCTTCTATGGCAACCAATTGGGCTGGTTTTTGAATTTTAAAATGTCGAGTAGGCTGGCTTGTTCTTTGTACCCAAGAAGGACTGCTAATTCATGCAAGAAAAAAAGCCTAAAAAGATCCGCGCTATCCATTTCATATAAATTTCCTTTGCACTGAAAAGGTGACCCTAAATCTAATTAACAATGCGCCCGCTTAATGGTCCGCACACCCCACAAGCGCTTGAGTTCAATTACTTTTGAAGAGACGCGAGCTCTGCTCAGAGCCATAAGAGATTAATCATAAGGATCAGCTGCATCGCGCAAACCATCACCTAAGAAATTAAAGGCCAAAACGATAATCACCACCGGTAACATTGGCACCATTAACCAAGGGTATAAGGCAACAGATTCTATGTTTTGCGCTTCCGATAACAACACACCCCAACTGGTGATGGGTGGCCGCAATCCAAGCCCTAAGAAGCTGAGCGCCGTTTCACCTAAGATCATGGAGGGAACTGAAAGTGTTGCAGATGCAATCAGGTGGCTCATGAAGTTTGGCAGTAAATGGCGTCCAATAATGTGCTTTGGGGTACTTCCCATCAATCGGGCCGCGACCGCATAATCTTCTTCACGCAAGGCTAATAATTTAGACCGCACCGCACGCGCTAAGCCCGGCCAGTCGAGCAATCCCAGAATGATGGTAATGCCCAAATAAATCAGAAGCGGGCTCCAGTTGGCCGGTAAGGCGGCTGAAAGAGCCATCCACAACGGCAACTCTGGCAACGACTTTAAAATCTCAATCACTCGCTGAACTGAACTATCAACCCAACCGCCAAAGTATCCAGCCATGCCACCGATTGTTATCCCCAAAATAAAACTAATGGTAATCCCGATTAATCCCACCGTCAGCGAGATTCGCGCCCCATAAATTAGGCGTGACAACATATCGCGGCCCAACCGGTCGGTTCCCATTAAAAACAACGTCCCTTTTTTATCTGGGCAGACAAAATGAAAACTGGCATCAAACAGGCCCCAAAACTCATATGGGTCACCTGAACAAAGGAACCGGATCGAGCGAGGTTCAGACGTGTTTTCGGAATATTCTCGCTTCAGCGTATCCATATTTAAAGTATAGTTGAGCGGATAGACAAACGGCCCAACAAAATCCCCTTCATGCATAAAATGAATGGCCTGAGGCGGAGCGTAAATGTGGTCTGTATGGCGCGTATGTAGGGCATAGGGAGCGATCAATTCTGAAATAATAATCGACAGGTAGCTCAGGATTAAAACAATTCCTGCGAACACAGCTAACCGATGGCCTTTAAATCGCCACCACATCATTTGCCATTGTGATGCCAAGTAATATTTTTCTTGTTCAGGTGTAAGCTGCTCAATAGAAACCGGATCAAACGGAGCAGATGATACAAAATGTTTTAAATCTTCACTCATCTCTTCACCCCACCATCCAAACGAATACGCGGGTCAAGCATGGCCAGCAACACATCCGATACAAACATCCCAATTACCGTCAACACGGCCAAAAACATCAAAAACGATCCTGCTAAATACATATCTTGGCTTTGCAAAGCCGATAGCAACATCGGCCCCGTGGTCGGCAACGACATAACAGCCGACACAATAACTGAACCAGAGACAACTTGTGGCAACAAGCTGCCAATATCTGCAATAAACGGATTGAGCGCCATGCGCATGGGGTACTTAATCAGTAAACGAAGTTCACCCAATCCCTTAGCACGCCCCGTTACAACGTATTGTTTTTGCAACTCATCCAACAAATTTGCACGCAAGCGGCGGATCATTCCGGCGGTGCCCGATGTTCCAATAACCACAACCGGGACCCATAAATGCGCCAGTACCGATTTGATTTTACCCCACGTCCATGGCTGATCGATAAATTCAGGCTCCATAAGCCCGCCGATGGACGTTCCAAACCACACGTTTGCAAAATATAATAATATCAATGCCAGTAAGAAATTTGGAGTCGCCAAGCCTAAAAACCCAATAAACGTCAGACCGTGATCACCCCAGCTATATTGGTGCGTTGCAGAATAGACACCGATTGGGAAAGACATCATGTAAACGAATAAGACCGTTGCAAAGTTCAAGATCATAGACAACCACATACGGTCACCAACAACATCAGTAACGGGTAAGTCATACTCAAACGAATACCCAAAATCACCTTGAAGCATGCCCACTAGCCAAACAAAGTATTGGGTCGTCATTGGTTTATCTAAACCATATTGAGACCGTAAAAAGGTGATTTTTTTTGGGTCAACAACTTCACCTTGGGCTTTAAGCTCTTCAATATAGGTTGTTAAATAATCACCCGGCGGCAACTGAATGATAATAAATACCAATGCACTAATGACGACTAAAGTAAGTCCCATAATGCAAATACGGCGTAAGAAATATTGGTACATACCAGCTCTTAATCCTTCTCAAACCAAAACGTATCGGGACGATAGATGCCAAAGTGTGCGCCGGGGTCCCAATTATAAACGCCCTTTTTAGGCACATTACGTAACGTGTTCTTAACCACAACCGGTTGAGGGATCCCGGCAATGAGCCCGATACTGAAAACTTGGTCTGCATTAATTTCTAATATTTGATGCCAAATTTTTTCGCGCTCGTCATCACTATTGGCCCCAATCCATGCTTTGTTCAGCGCAATCAATTTAACTGCGGGTGGATAATCAGCGGCTTCACCGCTTTTGCCTTCTGTGATCTGATATTGTCCCCATTTGGGCCATTGCAATTGATCATCGCGCGACGGAGTTAATTGAGCTGGAGATGAATTGGCCGTTGGCACGCCATTTTCTAAACCGTACCAAATCGACATTGTTGTGGCACCCGCCATGGCCCGCCGACGCAACACTTCGCGCCGTGTTGGTTTTGTAAACAACCGAATGCCTAACTTACGCCAGCTGTCCGTTATGAGTTGCAAAACGTCAGCTTGATCGCTTTCTTCACCCGCGGATTCAACAATAATTTCAAGCGCCCGACCATCCGGCATCAATCGCATATCGCTGCTATCGCGTGTATCCAGGCCCAATTGATCCAACAACTCATTGGCCATCTTCACATTATAACTCGACCATTTGGTGCGGTAACTCGGTTTGAACAATGTACTGTTTGGAAGCACAGAATTCCCACCTTCTAAACCCAAACCGAAATACACAACTTGATTGATTTCATGGCGATCAATGCCAAGGGACAGGGCACGCCGGAACCGAACATCACGGAGCAGCTTTTTCCATTCAGGGTCCGCCGTGTTTAAATTTGGAAACAAGGCCATTTGTGCGCCAAGCGCTGTCACCCAACGATGCACGGTAAACCCGCTTCGTTTTTCGCCTCGTTTTAAGAACGTATAATTTTTAAACTGCAATGCACGCGCTTGTAAATCTGCTTCTCCACTGCCAGCTTTTGCCGCAATTAACTTACTTCCCGCAATGGTCATAACCACTTCATCTACATAGGGCAGCTGTAAACCGTTGGTATCGACGCGATGAAAATATGGGTTGCGCTTAAAAACAAAGCGATCAGAAGGTGGCTTTGTTGTATTCAGCCACGGCTGCAATGTCGGCAACCCAATACGGTCAAACCGGTATTGACGATCATAATGGAAATGCAAAGCCCGCCATGTGCGCTTTCTATGTGCTTTTAATTTTTCAGCCAACACTTTTTCATCGGTATATTTAGCATGAAATGGCTTCATAAAATGGGACGGGCGGAAAATAAAGAGCGGCGATGCGCCTGCTAATGCGGACAAAAAGAACGGGTTGGCCTTTTCCCATGTGTAGCGCACAGTTACATCATCAATCACTTCAAATTGCGGCAGTTTACCCTCAACCAACAATTCCTTAGGTGCCCCATAGGGCGAAATATCAGGGTCTGTTGCAACGTCTTCCCAATAATAGCGGAAATCTTCTGTCGTGAAGGGATGTCCGTCGGACCATTTATGGCCTTTGCGTAAATGCAGGGTAAACCGGCGGCCTTCTTCAACCTCAAAATCGCGCAAAATATCGGCTTTTATTTTATATTTTCGATCATAACCAACCAGCCGCGCATAACCATAAACAACCATCATCCGGATATCTTTCGCGCGCCCCATAATCGTTCGGATAGAGCCCCCGTATTTTCCGAGTACCAAGCCATTTGCTTCAAGCGCAACCACTGAAGGCTCCATTGGAACACGGCTCGATATGGGCGGTAACACGCCAGACGCGACAGCCCTTTTAAACACAGGCGGTTCTTGATACGAAGCCGCCTTAGTCGATTGCGTTGCAAAGCTTAAAGCCAAAACGCTGATTAGAAGTAGGGATTTGTGAAAAGTATGGGCCATTTTTCTAGCAGTCTTTATTATTTGGCAACGCCAAATAATTGGCATAGCCCTGATCTGGGAAAACATTTTCAACACGATAGTCGAGATTATTTAAAATTGCGAATAGGGCCACACAGTTTTCATCCTGCGCCTCGATTAATAAAACAGGCTGACACCGTGTAATCAAAGCCTGGGCTCCTTCTAAAACATCAATTTCCATCATTTCGACGTCAATTTTGATAAAATCAACATCATCATGAATGAGTAAATCCAGTGGTAACACACGGATAGCTCCTGCCTGTCCCGGCTCTAATCGTGCCGTGCCTAAATATCCACGACGCCCGACTTTCAGATCGAACAGCCCTTCCTTTCGGCCAACACCAATCCCTAATTTAGATGGATCGATTGAGGTTAGGTTATTTTTTTCGATAACATCATTTAAAATGACAATCGTATCGGGACTAGGCTCGATCGGAATAACTTTCGATGCGCCCAAAACCTTCTCGAAAAAGATCGTGTGATTACCCGTATTCGCCCCGACATCAATACAAACCGCACCCGGGTTTACATGAGGGATTAGGGCTTCTAAATCAGATTGTTCATAAAATAGCCCCCGAAGCTGAACCCGTTCCAGCGTTGGGTTGCGCCCGGTATAAGGAAAATAAATTTGATGGCTGCGGTATTGAACATTCATATATGTGGGATAATCACGTAAATATGACGCTAAATGGTCCCGATCTCCTTCTGATACCTGAGGAAGATCGCCTTGTATCGATGTAATAGGCTGAGCAGATTTCAAGCAACGCGCCGCATTCCACATACGGATGAGATAGTCTCCATACCAAACATTTCCAGCATTCCGGTCAAACCGAATTAGATTTGCAACTTCGGTTCGAACAAAATGACTTTTGCCGATCCACCATTGCAACGCCATATGGAAGTTGCGAACCAAATCCCTGGAACTAAACTGGCTTTTTGTCGCTAATTCAGAATTCCCTTCGCCATCAGTCAGCACGATACCGCCCCACAACGCGTCATACCCATCAAGAGCAGGCAAAAGGAATGCCAGTGCGCCCGGGTTTACGTGTTCACCCGGAGCAATAAAAAGTATCCACGAAGCATCGAGTTCGATTGCCCGATCAACCGCCAAATTCTGATCATCGGCCGGTGTCGCGCCCTGCTCAATTTCAATAACTTCAATCGTTTTAAACGGTGAATACAGCGAAATATTAGCCATCGCACTGGCTGCAATTTGGCCTTTAGGAACAACAACTGCCAACACGTCTGCACTTTGCATCATCAAGCAACAGTTCTTAAATTGCTAAGGTCATGAGCGCGGACAAAATGCCCACCTCCAATATCGATGAGTGACGCATCCGTTGCATCCCGAACATCATACGGGTCTGGCCAGTTGTCAGGGTTGGTCATTGTCGTTTCACGCACTGCTTGGAAATCTAATGGGTGGGAGGGATCTGGGAAGGGAACAGAATCAAGCAATGCTTTGGTGTAAGGATGCTGAGGTGATTTGAATAACAGCTCTTTAGGAGCCAATTCAACCAACCTCCCCCGACACATAACCGCAATGCGATCTGCAATATAATTAACCACGGCCATATCATGCGAAATAAACAAATACGTTAGGCCCATTTCCTTTTTTAAATCTTTTAGTAAGTTCAAAACTTGAGCTTGAACCGACACATCCAGAGCCGAAACGGGCTCGTCACAAATCACCAATTCAGGCTGTAAGGCCAAGACCCGAGCAATACCAATGCGTTGACGCTGGCCACCTGAAAAGCTGTGTGGATAGCGGTTTAAATGGCGCGGATCGAGTCCGACTAAGTTCATCAATTCAAGAACCACTTCACGGCGATACGCATCATCCCCAATTTTATGAATAACAAAAGGTTCTGATAGAATATCAAACACAGTCATTCGGGGGTTTAAAGAGCCAAATGGGTCTTGAAAAATGTATTGAATTTTTTTTCGAAACGGGATCATTTCCTTATCGCCCATATCAGACAAACGAACATCCGTCCCTTGATCGTTATAAATGATTTCACCGGTATCTGCGTCCATAGCGCGCATGATCATTTTGCTAACCGTGGTTTTACCACAACCCGATTCACCAACAATCGCCAAACATTCGCCCCGTGCAACATCAAAACTCACATGATCAACGGCTTTGATTTTAAGTACTGATTTACCGACACCGCCCATGCCTTCACTTCTGATTGTGAAGCTTTTCGATAAATTATTCACCTCAAGGATTGGCTTGGTATTATCAATACCGACGGGCGTATCGCGCGATTTTAGTAAATGCCCCCGGTGCGGTTTAATTTCGCGTAACGGGATCAAGCGTTCGCCTTCTGCGTATTCAAATTTTGGAACTGCACGCAATAAGGCCTGCAAATAGGGATGACCCGGTTTTCTGAAAATATCGTCGACCATGCCGCTTTCCATGACTTCTCCATGGTAAACAACAACGACTTCATCGGCTACGTTTGCAACAACCCCCATATCATGGGTAATCATCAAAACCGCCATGCCCAGTTCTTTTTGTAGGTCTTTAATAAGGCCCAATATTTGAGCCTGAACGGTCACATCCAAAGCTGTTGAGGGCTCGTCCGCAATCAAAAGTGCGGGGCCACAAACCAAGGCCATAGCAATCATAGCGCGCTGGCGAAGCCCACCAGAAAGCTCAAACGAATAGGTTTTATACGCCCGAACAGGATCGGGGAAACGAACCAATGTTAAAATGTCAATGCACCGGGCCTTAGCCGCATCGCCAGATAACCCTTCATGCAAACGCAGGGCTTCTGTAATTTGATCACCTACCGTATGAAGCGGCGATAAAGACGTCATTGGTTCTTGGAAGATAATAGAAATACGGCCACCACGAATGGTACGATATTCTTCGCTGCGGGTATCTAGGGCGGCTAAATCAGTAATAATTTCAGTTTTGGGATCGCGAAATAAAATGCTGCCACTGGCAATCGATGCATTGCGGGGCAAAATCCCCATAACGGCTTGGGCACAAACCGATTTACCGGAGCCACTTTCTCCGACAACGGCAACGCAACTGCCCTCGCGCACCCGAAACGATACACCGCAAACCGCTTCAACCCGACCCGCACGCGAATCAAATCCCACGTGCAGGTCTTTTATTTGAAGCAAATCAACCATTTTACTTATTTTCCCAGTTCATTTTTAGGCAACGCAATTTCAAACGCTTCGAACGGCGTAAGCCATCTTACGTTGGATTTAGAATTCGTCCAGTCAAGCAATTCATCCATAAATGCCCAACATCCTTCATCATGATTCAAATGATGCGTCAGCACACCCGTTGGCTCTGCATCATCAACTTGCCCAATACGACGACTTTGTAGATGTGACAGAACGTAAACAAGTACTTTCTCCATACCTGCAAAACCACGCGTTGTACGCCAATTGATAATGTCTACGTGTGTATTGACCTGAACCAATCCCCCCTTTGCAATTTTAGCCTTTCGGGGCGCATGCTGAGAGACACCTTCCAACCCGATAGATCGCAAATAACCGTTCAATTCATCGGTCATTCGATTCCATGGAG
>JAPKAX010000235.1 GCA_028825025.1 Rhodospirillales bacterium
TCAATGCGGCAGAACAGGTCGCCAGCGCAATCACCCCCGTTCCGGGCGGCGTTGGTCCGATGACCATCGCCTGTTTGCTGCGCAACACCGTAGTTGCCGCCTGTCGTCAAGCAAATATAGAGATACCTAGTATATAAGAACTAACCCGTTAAAATAATTCTTTTTTCACCTATTAAAGTGCTGCATGAGTGCAGCATAGTTTTGCAAAGTAAACTAAACTCAACAAGGGTCATGACATTGAAGGGCGGACCTTTTACAAGAGGACAAAGCCATAAAGGAATTTTATAATGAATGCTCAAATTTACCCGGTTGCGTGTCCAATTTGTGGGGAAAGCCAAAACACGCTTCCCGGCGGGTTTGATCCCCATTCCGAACCTTTTAGCCCGGTCACGTGCATGGTTTGCAATCATCAATTCTCGAAACCAGATTACTTAACTGGATTAGCCGCCAAGGCAATCGCTTATGCAGCCCTCAAAGGACCCGAAGACAAATAAAGACCATTAATGACGTCTCTTGCTCTTGCCGTTGTCGTATTTCTGGCAGCCCATCTTGTTCCCGGGATCAAACCCTTACGCACAGGCTGTGTTAAGCTTTTTGGTGAGAGACTTATAGGGCGGTTTTTCTGGTATAAGCATTGGTGTTATTGTTTGGTTGGCATAGGCCTATTTGCAAGCACCCTATATTGCAATTTGGCCGTAGTTGCATGAGATGCGATGGATATCCATATTAAGTATACCCGTGGCCTGAATTTTAACTATCACCGGGAGCGAAGAACTTCAAACCAGCCCGACCCGGTATTGTTGGTTTATGCAAACATCCTGCCTTGTGGGGGATTTTGGTTTAGGCAATCGTACACATAGGGGTGAATGGCGATGGGGACCTAGTTTAATGTTATTTGGGCTTATGGCTCTGTTGGTGGCTATTGGCCCGGTCGTAATCGATAAAAATCGTAAAACCACATTGGGATTGTCTGAATAGCAGCAGCTCGTATCAGAGGTTAAAAAAGCACTGAAATCGGCGGGATTCAATCAAATAGGGCGGTTCCAATTCTATGCAGCACTGTGTTTTTATGCCTTATTGTCGTACGCGCATCACCTATTAATTGAGGTTTCGCTGTTGGATCGCTAGACATGATATCAAAACTTCCTAAAAACAAGGGATTGAGCCAACCGCCAACGAATGATAGATAGCCCATCATGACAATAGAACTTTCAAAAATTCGCAATTTCTCAATCGTTGCTCACATCGATCATGGCAAATCAACCTTGGCAGATCGCTTGATCCATCTGTGCGGCGGCTTGACCGAACGTGAAATGAAAGAACAAGTCCTCGATTCCATGGATATCGAGCGCGAACGGGGCATCACTATTAAAGCTCAGACCGTGCGCTTGGATTACAAAGCCAAAGACGGTGAAACTTATGTATTGAACCTAATGGACACACCGGGCCACGTCGATTTCACCTATGAAGTCAGCCGTTCCTTAGCGGCGTGTGAAGGATCGTTGTTGGTTGTCGATGCCAGTCAAGGGGTTGAAGCACAAACCTTGGCCAACGTTTATTTAGCCATGGAAAACGATCACGAAATCCTTCCGGTTTTAAATAAAATTGATTTACCCGCGTCTGAACCTCAACAAGTTATGGACCAAATTGAAGAAGTAATCGGCATTGATACTTCTGAAGCCTATATGATTTCAGCCAAAACCGGTGCTGGTATCCCTGAAGTGTTAGAAGGGATTGTAACCAAATTACCTGCGCCCACTGGTGATCCCGATGCGCCCCTAAAAGCGCTTTTGGTCGATAGCTGGTATGATCCGTACTTGGGCGTGATGATATTGGTTCGCGTTAAAGACGGTATTTTGAAGCGCGGCATGAAAATCGAAATGATGGGATCGGGCGGCACGTACAATATTGAACAGGTCGGCTTCTTTCGCCCGAAACCTGAAAAAGTCGATCAATTAGGGCCGGGCGAAGTAGGCTACTTTACCGGGGCCATCAAAACTGTTGCCGATACATCCGTTGGTGACACAATCACCGAAGAGCGGCGCCCGGCGGCAGAACCTTTAGTCGGCTTCAAACCCTCCGTTCCCGTGGTCTTTTGTGGCATGTTCCCTACCGATACGGGGCAATATGAAGAGTTACGCGACTCCTTACAAAAGCTTCATTTAAACGATGCTAGCTTCCATCATGAAGCCGAAAGCTCGGCCGCTTTGGGGTTAGGATTCCGCTGTGGGTTCTTAGGTTTGCTGCATTTAGAAATCGTCCAAGAACGCTTAGAGCGGGAGTTTGATCTCGATTTGATCACCACGGCCCCAAGTGTTGTCTATCGCTTGCACTTGAATAAAGGCGAGATGATGGAAATGCACAATCCGGTTGATATGCCCGACGTCACCAAAATTGATTACATTGAAGAGCCTTGGATCAAAGCGACAATCATGGTGCCTGATGAATACTTAGGCCCGATATTAAGCTTGTGCCAAGAGCGGCGGGGCGAACAGGTCGAGCTAACCTATGTCGGTAACCGAGCTATGGTGGTTTATAAATTGCCATTGAACGAAGTGGTCATTGATTTCTATGATCGCCTAAAGTCAATTTCGCGCGGCTATGCCAGCTTTGATTATGAATTGGACGATTATGTTGAGGCCGATTTAGTTAAAGTTTCAATTTTGGTTAATGCGGAACCCGTCGATGCCTTATCGTTTATGGTTCACGCCAGCCATGCCGAACAACGCGGCCGGGTCATTTGCGAGCGCTTGAAAGAGTTGATCCCACGCCAATTGTTCAAAATTGCCATACAAGCAGCGATTGGCGGCAAGGTAATTGCGCGCTCAACCGTGAATGCGATGCGCAAAGATGTGACGTCCAAATGTTATGGTGGCGATATTACCCGTAAGAAAAAGCTGTTGGAAAAACAGAAAAAGGGTAAAAAGCGGATGCGCCAATTCGGCAACGTCGAAATTCCACAATCAGCCTTTTTAGCCGCATTAAAAACCGGCGAAGATTAATTTTTCTGGGGTAGTTCGGGACCCCTGAATGCAGGAAAAAGTCTGTTTTCTATCAAATATTTATAAAATCTCTTCATAAATTCTGAATATTCCGTGCCCACATAATGTTACAAAGGCTGGTGCTCTAGCAATTTTATTGGAATAGGGAATGTTGGGAATACGTCCTGTTCAATTAAATGGAGCGTGGCCGACTGATTGAACATAAAACGGCCAATATTCTGCTTATTATAGGCATTTGTTAATTTCTCAACAGAATGGAATGGGCGACTGATTTTGTTCTTCGCATACGTTTCTTGCCTCAATCGGCCCATAATTATGCCTAAGGGTTTTGTCTCTCGGATTAGTGTATTTGGGGGTACCCTCATATATAACTTTTAATGTCTAAAACGGGCTCTTTCGTAAGCAAAAATTTACGGATAAACGTCTTTTCTATGTCTTTCAAACCAATCATTAAACCATCGAGTTTCCCACTATTAAAATTCCGTAAACTGCGTCGTGCAGGAAGCTCCAAAAATTGGGTCTTACATCCAAGCTCTCTTTAATTATGAATTATAATAACTGTGTAGATGTCGGAGGAATTAATCCGACGGCCCGTCCCGATTTCTGAGGGGCATTTTAAAGGTTCAGTCGCTTTTAGGGAGAATACACAAAATGGAGCAACAAAAAGAATGGGAATCAAATTTTAACAAAGTGTTTCAAGCGATGTATCACCTAGGGAAAAAATCTCTAAATACTTAATGAGTTTTTACAAACAAATGTTCGCTTCTCAATAAAGCTATAGTTACTTACCTCATATACTTTTGTCAGGTATGGATAAAATATGAGCCTTTAATCTTATTTTGCAGGCCCTATATGCGTCTTATCATCCCGCTCAATGGCATCGTCAAAAGTCGGGTTTTCATCAAGCATGGAAACAATTCCACGCTGCATTTCTTCATCAGTAATCGCTGGCATCCCCTCTAGGGCTGCCATGATATCGTAACCGCTGTGATCAGGCATCCGGTCGTCATTGTCATCGTCATAAATATAGCCGTTGCGGCGGCCTTCTTTCGCAAGTTCGTCCAGTAGAAACAGGCCCTCGGCATATTTGCGGTGGTTCTCTTTTTCTTCTGGGGTCAGAACACGGCCAGGTCGACAGTACCAAGCAAGCCCAACCCCCGGAACCCCAAATAGAAACCATGCTGGGACCGATAGAACCGTCGTTAACACCGGGTTCCATAAGTTGGGTGATAAACGTTCAATGCGAATTTGTGAAATCGTAAAATGTTTAGCCGAAACCGCGTACCAAAGATCGTGGGCGGAGACGATTAATGCGGGGCCACTAACAATCGTTTCAGCAGAGGCCGCAGCAAACGCAACCACCATCAGAAACCAGCCGAAGTAAAAAAGGAACATCATATACCTATATTAGTCTATTTGGTGGTAAGCGCGAGCTCGATTTACAGGGTTTGAAAACAATTCCTGAATTTGCCGGTAAAGAGGTTGAAGTTCAGGGACGCGTCAGGTACGTTGCGGCCCGCAGCACATAGGGTTTATTTACAAAATTCATCCATTTGTCCTGCGCCCGGTGGAGGGGTGGCCGAGTGGCTGAAGGCGCACGCTTGGAAAGCGTGTATGCGGGAAACCGTATCGAGGGTTCGAATCCCTCTCCCTCCGCCACTTTCTCAAGTATCTTTTAGTATCAATACGTTGCATATCTAAAACACAAGTCCTCATGCCGTTGTCACACAAGTTGTCACACGGGAGAGCATCATGTTTAGCGTATGTCGTAACGGTTGGTTCCATTT
>JAPKAX010000236.1 GCA_028825025.1 Rhodospirillales bacterium
CGCCGTTGATCTTTTCTTCGGCGTCTTTATGTAGAGTATGTTTGGAATCTAAAATGCCCTGTACAAACCCAATCCAGTACCCTGCCCCCCAAGCCGATATTTTCTGTTTCCCTCACGCCTATTCAGCGGATGAAAGCGCAGAGATTTTTGAACTACTGAAAACCGATCTGGATTGGCAGCAAGCGCATATCACCTTACATGGACGGACCGTGCCGATTCCCCGCTTGCAGCAATGGTATGGAGTTTCGGCCTATACCTATTCACGTCTGCACATGCCTGCAAGACCTATGACGCCTTTGCTCTCACGCCTCAAGGATAGGGCAGAACATCTAACTGGATTTACCTATAACAGCGCACTCTGCAATCTTTACCGACATGAGCGAGACAGCGTCGCCTGGCATGCGGACGATGAGGCAGAGTTGGGAACAAATCCG
This sequence comes from Rhodospirillales bacterium, assembly GCA_028825025.1. GTDB lineage: Bacteria > Pseudomonadota > Alphaproteobacteria > Rhodospirillales > Casp-alpha2 > JABMNT01. The sequence goes on from JAPKAX010000236.1 coordinate 435, forward strand.
GCTATCGCTTCTCTCAGTTTTGGCGGTGATCGGATTTTTCAATTCAAACCAAAATCTGGCGTTACCTTACCGTTCAATATCAACCTGCAGGCGGGCAATCTGCTATTGATGAAGGGCGAAACTCAGCACCACTGGCTTCACCAGATCCCCAAGACCAACAAACCAACGGGCGAGCGCATCTGCCTGACCTTCCGGATGACTTATCCGGATCTAAGGGAAATATAGGTATCCTGATTTTTTAGGTGGGGCGTTACTTTAAATCATTCGATGTCAGGCCCGCCAGAGCATCAACACAAATAACCTCAGAAGTGATAGTGCGTGAAGGCGGTCCGAAAAACCTATCTGTTATTAGAAGGCGGAGCTGATAAAAGGACCGCATACGGTGTCCTTCAATTTCACGAACCCAACACTTGATGATAAGTTTTTTTAATCGATTACTCCACATTTTATCTATTAAATATCAGTAAGTTAGGGGTTTTTGTCCTAGACACGAAATACTTATCCACAGGTTTATACCCTATTTGTCAGATGTTAAGGTTTTTGGATCAATGGCATCACGTAAGCCATCGCCTAAAAAATTAAAGGCAATGACTGTTAAGAAAATTAAGGCTCCGGGATAGAAGGCCAAGCGAGGCGAGTCCCAGATCAGTTCTTGGGCATTGGTTAGCAAGTTACCCCAGCTGGTGACTGGTGGCTGAATGCCGAGGCCTAAAAAGCTGAGTACGGATTCAAGCAAAATAATATTGCCAGCGGATAGGGTGGTGGCAACGATAATTGATGCCGCTAAGTTGGGTAAAATATGAACCCGCATGATGCGCCCAGATGTCGCCCCTTGGGCTTGTGCCGCCTTAACAAACGTTCGTTCCCGCAACGCCAAGGTTTCGGCCCGAACAAGCCTGGCAACTGTTGTCCAGCCGGCAAGGGCGACGATGATTGATATGCGATATAAACTGGCGTTTTCTGAATTAGTTATGGTATCGGGTAGTCCAAGTTTTGATAAATCGATGGCAGCCAAAACGATCAATAGCGGTAGGAGGGGAAGTGATATAACCCCGTCTGTAAACCGCATTATAACCATATCAATTCGCCCGCCGAAGTATCCAGACATCAGACCGATTGTCGTCCCAATAACCGATGCAAAAAGGGCCGCTGTTAATCCAACAAACAAGGATACCCGCCCGCCTTTAATCAATCGAGCTAAGACATCGCGGCCCAATTCATCGGTACCCAAAGGGTGGGCTGCGGATACAGGCTGGAACCGATTGAACAAATCAACCGTTTGACCGTCTAAATCGAATGCCGATACCCAAAGGGGCGCGCCACCAGATATAAAAATTAATAGAATTAACGTTGCTGCGCTAACAACAGCCAAGCGGTGTTGGCAGAACCGTTTCCAAATGAGCTGTGAAGGAGGGGCGGTCATGCGTCCATATCCTTAAAGCTCAAACGCGGATCAAGCGTGTTGTAGGCCAAGTCAGCCATAAAGTTCCCAAGTAAAGTCAGGGCTGTGGCAAACAACAGGGTGATGAGGGCTAAGTTATAGTCATTGCCCATGATTGCATCGAAGATCAGTTTCCCCATGCCGGGGTAGGCAAAAATCGTCTCAGTTACTAAGGCACCTGAAAACAAAAAGCCGAAATCCAACGCAATAACGGTGACAACCGGGATCAAGGCGTTCCTGAGCGCATGACCTGTAATGACTTGCCACGGGCTTAATCCTTTTGCGCGGGCTGTGCGGATAAAACAGTGGCGTAAGGTTTCGATCATCGATGCCCGCATATAACGCGCATGCCCGCCAATGCTGGCAACGGTTAAGCTGGCAATGGGAAGGATTAAATATTTAGCACTTTCCCAGAAATCATTGACGCCTGCAGCTTGGGCCGTGCCCCCAGCGGGTAAAATACCAAAGACCACGGAAAATAAAGTGATCAACAGGAGTGCGAGCCAAAAAGGCGGGACGGAAATACCTGCGAATAAAACCAAATTAATGCTGTAATCGAGCTTTGAATAAGGACGGGTGGCGGCGAGGGCACCCAAGGGAAGGGCGATGACCAAGGCCAGCACAAAGCTTAACCCCAATAGGATCGCCGTATTCCCCAAAGCCGGCCAAATAATTTGAAACACCGGTTGTGCAAACATCCGAGAATAACCAAAGTCACCACTTAAGGCGCCCATCAACCAATGCCAATACCGCTCAGTTATTGGGATGTCTAGCCCGTACAGCGCCCGCAACCGGGCAGCGTCTTCTGTGGTGATTTTAGGGTCCGACGTGATCATTAAATCGATAGGGTCGCCCGGCATCAAACCCATAAGCCCATAAATCACGAACGACATGACGAGTAAAACGAGGGCGGATTGGAGTGCTCGATTGAAGACGAAACGGGACATCGCGTTATTTAACACCCCAGTTTTCAACCCAAAGCGTTGTTGAATATTGATGCCCGGTGGGTTTAACCCCGGTTAGCCATTTGGGTAAGATATACGCATTTGCCCTGAAATAGAGAGGCAGGACTGGCAGCTCGTTGGCGTAAATATGTTGCAAACGTTTCCACATTTTCTTGCGTTTTGATTTATCCAATTGAATCTCTATGGTTTCTAACAGCTCATCCATTTCAGCATTCTTGAAGGATGTATAGTTCTGCCCGGCAAAATTATTGGCTTTAGTTGGTATGTGCTCTGAATGCAAAGTCGTGCGTGGTACGTTTTCAGGAGACGACATCCACGCGTACATGCCCAGCCCCGAGTATCGCCGCTCGGTCATGGTTTGGCCAAAAAACACGCGAGCAGGTTCATTTTTAATTTTGATATCAAATCCCACCGCTTTCCATTGGCTTTGTAATATTTGCTCAACCAATTCGCGGGTTCTATTGCCCGCTGTGGTCATAATCTCAAACGTTAGTTTTTGACCTTTTGCATTCGTCCGAACACCCCGTTTTTTAATGCTCCATCCCGCCTCGTCCAACAAAGCTGCCGTCTTTTTTGGATCATAGGAATATTTGGGAACGTTTTCGGCAAAAACCCAATCCAATGGATTAACGCTGGTATGAGCAACCGGTTGACGTCCGCCAAATAAGCGTTCCGATATGGCTTTACGGTCTATGGCATAAATCAGTGCCTTGCGTATGCGGATATCTTGAAGCAACGGGTTCTCTAAGTTTAAATCAATGTGTTCATAAACCAACCCCGGTTTATAGATGACGTTATACTTTTGCTTATGGCGTTTCTCGAACGATATCGCTTGATCAATGGATAGGCCCAACTCTCCTGCAATCATATCCAATCCACCCGAAACCAAATTGGCTTCCATGGCTGCCGTATTACCAATAGCGCGAACAACAATGCGGTTGAATGCGGGAGATTTGCCATACCAAGTCGGGTTTCTGTCCAGCACTACGTGTGACCCAGGGGCGACTTCAGTGATTTTATAAGGACCGAAATAAAGACCTTTGTTTAATGTGTCAGTATCAAAGGCAGTACGATTTTTGTAGGTCTCGGGGTTAGAAAAATTGGCTTCGTCAATGTGCGCTGGAATCAAAATAAAACCATTTATAGCATTATAATCAAAGGTTAATTTGTCAAAATGAAAAGTGAATGTTTTTTCATCTTTCACATCAACTTTATAAATACTACGGTACAGTTCCATATTGCCAATGCTGGATTTAGGGTGCCTGCCAACCTTCCATGTAAACAATACATCTTTCGTTGAAACCGCAACTCCATCTCCCCAAAGGGCCTTGGGTTGAATGGAGTAGGTGACAGCAATCCCTTGTTTGCCACCGGGTGTTGTTTCTTTTTTAGCTAAGCCGTTTTCAAGAGTAGGAAGTTCAGTGCATAACATGCAGATCAGTTCCCAGTTTGCATCAAATACGGTAAACGGGCGAGCTGTCATGGCGAGGATGTATGATTTCGCTGCCATAGAATCGATGTTAGGGTGGAATGTTGCAGGGAACTGGGTGATGCCAATAACGAGCTTGTCTTTGGCCGCCATAGTGGAAGGGGAACCTGCTGACGTATATACGACCAGTGCTATCAGTATGGCTTTAAACAATCGCATGGGAAACACCTTCTTCGGTTATTTATTTAGATAATAGTCTATCAGCGATTGCCCCTCAGGTGCCATCCATTCTGCAGCTCCCATCATATACCCCTGAATATGACCCCATTAATCAATAAGGAACGGCTATGGAAGGCTTTCGTGAATGCCTCCTGTTTTGATTCTAAGCCACGGTAGCAAATGTTATAGCCTTGGAAACCTAAACATAATTACAATCACCTGATCCTTACATGTGATCACGGCCCCCGTGGGCGGCGGACCAGCTAACGGGATCGCTCAAGAACTTGCGCACAT
>JAPKAX010000237.1 GCA_028825025.1 Rhodospirillales bacterium
CATTCTTAATTGAGCTTGCGGTTTAGGGTTGTTAAAACACCACTCACATTCCTTCAAAAATAGCCCAAAATGTTCCTTCGTAATACCATTAAACTTGCGCATATGGCGCTTGGCTTGCGAGCAGAAATTGTCGATCCCGTTGATGTGATTTTTCTTGTTTGCAAACGGTTTGGAATGATTGATACGGAAATGCTTGAATGTAGATACATCCAGCACGTTGTAACCTCGCCAACAGCCTGAATAGACGATACTGTCTGGCATAACTTTGCGCTCAATAATGTTTCTGACCAAGCATCGGATATTACCTTCGTGAAGACCTTACCACCGCGCTTTAAAAACCCAAACACCGGGACTTTTCTTGCCGCACCTCGGCCGCGCTTTCCTTTGCGCTTGCCACCAAAGTAACTTTTATCAACTTCGATCTTTCAGCTGAAAACCGTGTCAGCCTCTTGCTCAAGATGATAAGCACTAATTTCTCATAATTTATGAAAATAATAAATCGCTGTTTTTCGATTCACATTGACAAGATCAACTGCGCACCGAGCTTTAACTCCCGCTACAAAATGCTCGATTAGACGATCTTGTTTTACTTTATTTAATTGGCTCTTTCTCATACTGCCCATAATAACACCTAAATATTGTTAGATGGGTCAGCCCCATAAATTTCACTACAGTGACCCGATCTAAGATGTAGGTAGAGGTTTCCTTTTCCGCAAAAAGGATTTGACCTCAATTGGGACCCAAAGACGCAAGATTATAGAAACTAAAAGACCTAAGAGCTGGCGTAATCATTTCTTATAATTACAGTAAAAAGTTCAAAATTCTGAAAAAAATGGCGTTTTCAATGTCACAAGGATCAGCAGCTTAAAGCAACTTTTTCGAATGCTCATGCGTGATAGCATTGATATTGTCTTTAGCAAGGAATGGGTTGCCAATTTTGCTGTGCATTCAAATTTCTCTCAAGAACAAATTGTCATAATTGCATCACACCAAAAAAAACGCCTAAGGCCCTAAGTATGACTACTTGTTTTTCCCTAAAACAAAAAACCGTCAAAATATTTTTCTGTCCGCGTTAAACAATGGATTAGCAAAACTCCGCTCAAGCTGCAGGTATGGCGCCATTTTAAATGACTTGCGAAATGGCGAATATGCCAATTTGCACAAATAAAGCCACTTTTCAAATAAACGACAAGTTTGCACCATCCTAAATGATCTTTTATAAGATTCCACAGCGTATTGTTGCACCCTAACCACATTATTAAAGCCCCAACTTAATAGGAAAATCGTTCATGAGCACTGGTCCGTTACATGGTCTTCGCGTCTTTGACCTTACCCGCATTTTGGCGGGTCCAACCTGCACCCAGATTTTGGGTGATTTAGGTGCCGACGTCATTAAAATTGAGCGCCCTGGAGCCGGAGATGACACCCGCAAATTTGCCCCTCCATTCTTAAAAGATGACCAAGGCCGCGACACCACTGAAAGCGCCTATTTTGCCAGTGCCAACCGCAACAAACGCTCGATCACACTGGATTTAACTCAGGCAAAAGGCCAAGCTGTAGCCCGCAAACTCATCGCCAAATCTGATATTTTCACCGAAAATTTTAAGACCGGGGGCTTAGCAAAATACGGCTTGGGTTATGACGATTTAAAAGACAAATTTCCCGGCCTTGTTTATTGCTCAATTACCGGGTTTGGCCATACAGGGCCCTACGCAAAACGCCCCGGTTATGACGTTTTGATCCAAGGCATGGGTGGCTTTATGAGCGTTACTGGCGACCCAGACGGTGATCCTCAAAAAGCAGGAATTCCCATATCAGATTTAATGGCAGGCATGTATGCAGCTGTTTCAATTAACGCAGCGCTCAGGCATCGCGAAATCACCGGACAGGGCCAATTTTTAGATATTGGTATGCTTGATACGACAACTGCAATGCTATCCATCATGGGAGCAAATTACCTATCAACGGGCGAAGTGCCGGAGCGTTTGGGTAATTCGCACCCAAACATTGTACCTTATCAGTCGTTTAAAACAGCCGACGGTGATATTGTTATGGCAGTCGGTAATGATGGTCAGTTTGAACGCTTTTGTGAGTTTGCTGAATGCATGGAAATGACAACAGATCCGCGCTTTTCAACCAATGGAGAACGAGTTAAAAATCGTGAAATTATCGTTCCTCTCATTCGAGATATCATCATGAAAAAGCCTTCAAAACATTGGCTTAAAGGCCTTGAGGCGCGCAGCGTAAGTTGTGGCCCGATCAATCGTTTGGATGAGGTTTTTGCCGACGAACAGGTTAAATCCCGCGAAATGCAGTTAAAAATGGATCACCCAGCAACAGGTGACCGACCCATCGATTTAATTGCCAGTCCCATTAGAATGTCTGAAACACCAACATCTTATCGCCATTCTCCACCCATTTTAGGACAACATACTGACGAAGTGTTGCGTGAAATTGGCGAGTTTACTGATGATGAAATTGCAGGTTTCCGTGCGGAGGGTGTTATATAATCCCAATGAAACAATCATTTTTTGAAGCCCCAACCCCATCCGGTCCGTGTAATGTAGCCTATACAGATTGGGGCGATACAAATAACCCAAATGTAATTGTTTGCGTTCACGGATTAACCCGTAATTCCCGCGATTTTGATTTGTTGGCTGAGGCCTTATCAACGGACTATCGGGTACTTTGTATAGATATCCCGGGGCGCGGAAAAAGTGACTGGCTGAGCAACCCAGCTGATTATACGTACGAGACCTATTGTTCCATTATGTGGGCACTTGTCACATATATTGGAAAACCCCGTATAAATTGGGTTGGGACATCCATGGGTGGGATTATTGGTATGATGGTTGCTGCGATGCCCAACTCGCCCATACAAAAAATGGTCATTAACGATATTGGACCGTTTATTCCGAAAAGCGCTTTAAAAAGAATCGGAACATACTTGGCATTGGATTTTCACTTCGATGAACAATCCCAAATCGAGCCTCATTTACGTGAAATCCATGCCCCATTTGGCCCCTTAACAGATGACCAATGGGTCCATATGGCCAAACACGGCTCCCGACAAGACGAGCAGGGACAATGGCGCTTAAGTTATGACCCAAACATTTTGGTCCCGTTTAAAGATGCCATGGACGACGATGTTGTGTTTTGGGAAATCTGGGATGCAATCAAGTGCCAGAATCTTTTAATCCGTGGTCAGGATTCCGATTTATTATTAACCGAGACAGCTAAAGAGATGACAACGCGAGGCCCCAAAACCGAGCTCATTGAATTTGTAGGCATCGGTCATGCTCCGTCTTTAATGGCACCAGATCAGATCCTAGCAATCCAAAAATGGTTATCATAAATCAGCCAGATACAAATTAACCTTACGTCACTAGACAAATATTGATGAATAAGGATAATAATACTATTTCCTCTTGTTTTTCTAAAATTAACGATACACAACCAGTTCTCTTTCCGTATATTCATCAACAAGATCATTCTGCCATAAAGAAAAAACAAATATCTGAAGAACTAGAAACAGTCGATTATCATGATTTAACAGCCACGCATCGTGGTGAGCACCTCAAAGATTTCTTCACCTTTTATGTAAAAGATCAAATGTTTGGTATTTATTGAATTCTAAGGAGCATACCTTGCTAACCCAAAATCAAATAGATCAATATCATGAATTCGGCTACGTTATTCCTGATTTTCAACTGCCCATGGTCGTTGTTGAAGAGATGCGAAAAGAGTTAGAACTTTTGATTGCGGCCAACCCCAACAAAACTGCAGATGTGATGTTTGTACCCCATGCTCCCCATGGTAACCGCCAAGGCCTTAATTCGCCTCGCAGCGACAAATGGATGAAATTTGCTTGTCAGGAAGAGGTTTTAGCCATGATCGGCCAATTAATTGGTGACGACTTGGCCCTATGGGGAACCACCGTTTTTGGCAAGCCTGCACACAATGGAAAAGCAACACCATGGCATCAAGACGGGCAATATTGGCCTATTAAACCTTTGGCGACATGCACCGCTTGGATCGCAATTGATGACGTAGGGGTCGAGAACGGCTGTATGCGAGTTATTCCGGGCTCTCATAAAGGCAACGGCGTATTAAAGCACCATACAAATAAAGCAGATGATCTGACCCTTAATCAAGAGCTGGACTTGGATCAATTTGATGAGTCTAAAGCTGTAAATATGACTTTGAAATCCGGTCAAATGTCGCTCCATGACATCAACATTGTGCATGGATCAAACCACAATACATCTAATAAACGTCGGGCTGGGTACGTTTTGCGGGTGATGCCTACAACATCTCATTTTGATCGGGAAATGGGCAAGAAAATCGAAATAAACTCAAAAGCTGTCAATTTTTCGGATAGGCCTTTATTTTTGGTTCGAGGCAACGATCAGTGTGGTCTCAATGACTTTGAGATCGGCCATAACGCCAGTTAGTTCAATCTTATTATTGCCGCTTAGTTCAAGGAAGGGCAGGGGATTTGATCAGTACGCCAGAGCTTTTCATCAACGCGAGCACTGTCCACAGCCGCCCATTCAGTCGAAAAATAACGGATTGGATCATCACTGGTTAAGCGGTCAATTACGGCCCAACGCTTCGCTTCACCAACATAAACAACAGAGAAACGCATAATTGAAGTCTTTCGTTTATGAGATTTCCTGTCAGTTTACGAACTAAAGTATTAACAAAAAGTAAG
>JAPKAX010000024.1 GCA_028825025.1 Rhodospirillales bacterium
CTTCAAGAAGCACGGACATAACATTCACCGCTAACGTATCGACATCAACAACAAAGATGCTGAAAGTTTTTTTGCCTATAATTAGCTTCGTCCATCCTCGGACGTCAACTTAAAACTCATAACTTTCAACATTTTTTCAGTATCAAAATAAAACAACAACGAAAAGGCAAATTAGCAACGTTAATTCAAATTTTTAAGGGCATTAAACATTTATAGTTAGATGAAATGTCAAAATATAATTTAAAAAAGATTTAATCAAAAGAATGGGGCGCCAGGATATACTACCCATGTAGCGCCCCAAGTTTCCCAGGGAGGGTCTGCATAAACAGCCTACTAAACCTGAATTAAGAACACCCGCTTGTCCCTCCGCATGTATTACACTTCATGCATGTTCCGTTTCGAACCAAAGTGAAATTACCACATTCACCACAGGGGTCCCCTTCATATCCTTTCATTTTTGCTTCCGTTACCAAATTTGGCCCCGAAGACGTTGATGTAGATTGGATAACAGCTTCGGCTTGAACGGCCACTGTTACGGACTCCGTAACCGTTTGTTGTTGAGCCTGAGCACTGGCAACCGGCCCATCGGTACCTGTTGATGCCATTTGCTGACGATCCAATGCGCCGCTGATAAGGCGCAAATTGTTTCTCATATAACCACGGCTGGCCACTTTCTGGACGACTTCCATCGTATCAGCGTGTGCAGTATTCTGAAAATTACCCTCAGTTGAACCTTCGCCGATGGCATCTGGGTACAAATCTTTAGGCTCAACGTGGGCCAAGTCATTACGACCCAAATAAGAAACGGCTAATTCTCTGAATATGTAGTCTAAAATAGATGTCGCCATTTTGATGGTATCGTTTCCGGTCACCATTCCCGATGGGTCGAAGCGGGTGAAGGTGAACGATTCGACGTATTCTTCTAGGGGGACGCCATATTGAAGGCCAATAGAGATTGCGATTGCAAAGTTATTCATCAACGAACGGAAAGCCGCGCCTTCTTTGTGCATATCAATGAAAATTTCAGATAACCGACCATCTTCATATTCACCCGTTCTCAAATACACCTTATGGCCACCAACTGTGGCTTTTTGAGTGTATCCTTTACGGCGATGTGGGGGGCGCAAACGCTCTGTAATAAAGCGCTCGACAATACGTTCTGCGACAATTCCAGCGCGCTCTTGCGCTGGTGCATCTGCAATTTTTTCTTGCAGTGTTTCTTCTTCAATATCAACATCATCAATCAAAGAAGCTTGCAACGGCTGAGACAGCTTAGAGCCATCGCGGTAAAGGGCATTGGCTTTAATGCCTAAACGCCATGACATCATGTATGCATTTTTACAGTCTTCAATCGTTGCTGAATTGGACATGTTGATCGTTTTAGAAATCGCACCAGAAATAAACGACTGAGACGCCGCCATCATGAGAATGTGGCTATTAACACTCAAGTAACGCTTACCAATCCGGCCGCATGCATTGGCACAGTCAAAGACCGGCAAATGCTCATCCTTAAGATAAGGAGCACCCTCTAAAGTCATGGAACCACACACAAATGTATTTGCTTGTTCGATTTCTTTTTTGGTGAAACCAATGCTATCAAGAATGCTGTGACTTATATCTTCAAGTTTTGATGCATCAATACCCAAAACCCGTGTGCAGAAATCTTCACCGAGTGTCCATTTGTTAAAGACGAAACGAATATCAAAAGCTTCCACAAGCGACGCTTCAACCGCATCAGTTTCAATTTTGGTAAAGCCTTTCGCACGTAGTTTATCAAGATTGATCCCGGATGAGCCTTCTAAGGTTCCGTGACCAACCGCGTAGCCGATCATTTCTTTAACTTGTTCTTTGTTGTAGCCCAATTTTTCAAGAGCTGACGGAACCATGCGGTTGATAATTTTGAAGTATCCACCACCGGCTAATTTTTTAAATTTAACCAAGGCAAAGTCAGGCTCGATACCGGTTGTATCGCAATCCATAACCAAACCGATGGTGCCGGTTGGGGCAACTACAGAAACCTGTGCGTTGCGGTAACCATGAGCTTCGCCTTTTTCTAGGGCGCGGTCCCAAGCTGAAGCCGCGGCGGATGCCAATTCTGGATCTTCGCACTCGCTAGCGACGAAAGGAACCGGCGTGATTTGTAAACCTTCATAACCCGCTTCATTGCCATTGGCCGCCCGGCGATGATTGCGAATAACTTGAAGCATGTCTTCTCTGTTTTCAGGGAATTTAGAGAAAGCCCCTAAACTCTCAGCCATTTCAGCCGATGTTTCGTAAGCGACACCCGTCATCACAGACGAAACAGCCGCACAAATGGACCGTGCTTGAACAGAGTCATAAGGAATACCCGATGCCATCAAATAGCCGCCAATATTGGCAAATCCGAGGCCTAAAGTTCTGAATTTATAGGATAAATCAGCAATTTGTTTAGATGGAAACTGTGCCATCATAACTGCGATTTCCAACGTAATCGTCCACATACGAACGGAATGCTCGAACGCTGGGACATCAAAGTTGTAATCATCCTTCAAGAACGTCAACAGGTTCATCGATGCAAGGTTACAGGCCGTATCATCCAAAAACATGTATTCAGAACAGGGGTTAGAAGCATTAATCCGGCCACTGGTCTTACAGGTGTGCCAATCGTTAATTGTGGTATCGAATTGCAATCCGGGATCAGCAGAAGCCCAAGCTGATTCGCCAATATCGTTCCACAAATCACGTGCTTTCAAGGTTTCTGAAACAGCGCCATCTTTACGACGGATCAAATTCCAATCGCCATCGTTAAGGACTTTTTCAAGAAATTCGTTGGTGACACGGATAGAGTTATTAGAGTTTTGACCAGAAACCGTCATGTAAGCTTCAGAATCCCAATCCGTATTGTACGTTGGGAAGTCGATTTCGGTGAAACCCTGTTGTGCAAACTGTATAACGCGCTGCACATAGCTTTCTGGAACCATCGCGCGGCGGGTGTTCAAAATCGCTTTTTTCAATACCGGGTTATGTTTTGCATCAAAGCGCTTTTCGGCTTCAAGCTCTTTATCCTGACACGCATCCATAACTTCATTCAGGTGCTTGCTTGCCAATTTAGAACCAGCCACCAATGCAGCCACTTTTTGTTCTTCTTGAACTTTCCAGCTAATGAACTGGCCAACATCGGGGTGATCGATGTCGACAACAACCATTTTAGCGGCCCGGCGCGTTGTGCCACCTGATTTAATTGCACCAGCAGCCCGATCGCCAATTTTCAAAAAGCTCATTAATCCAGATGATTTGCCACCACCGGAAAGGGGCTCGCTTTGACCGCGGATTTTGGAAAAGTTAGATCCAGTTCCTGAGCCATACTTAAACAAGCGCGCTTCACGGGTCCAAAGATCCATAATGCCGCCTTCGTTCACCAAATCGTCACTTACTGATTGAATAAAGCAGGCGTGCGGTTGTGGGTGCTCGTAAGCGGATTCGGATTTGACCATTTTACCGGTCTTGAAATCGACGTAATGATGGCCTTGTGCCGGTCCATCAATGCCATAGGCCCAATGCATGCCAGTATTGAACCATTGAGGGGAGTTTGGAGCACCACGCTGAGCGCACAACGTGTAGCACATTTCATCATAATAAGCCTGAGCGTCTTCTTCTGAATCGAAGTATCCACCTTTCCAGCCCCAATATGTCCAAGTACCGGCTAGGCGGTCAAAAACCTCTTTGGCACTTTTTTCGCCGCGTGTCCGTTCTTCAATCGCTAAACCAGCTAGGGCTTTTTCGTCAGGAATACTTCGCCACAACCATGAAGGAACGGCAGTTTCTTCAAATTTTTTCAATCGGCTTGGGATGCCTGCTTTTCTGAAATATTTTTGTGCCAAAACATCACTGGCTACTTGTGACCAACTGGTGGGGACTTCTAAATCCTTAAGTTGAAACACAATAGAGCCATCGGGATTGCGGATTTCGCTCGATGTTTGGCAAAACTCGAAATCGGCGTATCGAGATGTATCTTTATTAGTGAAATAACGAGAAATGCGCATGTGTTCCCCACAACTGATCTTAATGTTAATATGTAAACTGGCCTGATGGCCCCCAATGCTGCGCCGCAGGGAATAATTTAGTTCCGTTTTTCACGGTTTATTCCTATATTGTGTTCGCCCATGTGCAACACTGAGATATTTACTCCAGACAAAGAAAAATCGCAACAAAAATAACTACATGTCGTGCAAGTACTTATGACCACGCACTGCATATAGTGGCCTTCAATTCATTAGCGATAAGTTAATTACCCACAGGATTCTGCCATTGAATCCGTTATTAGTTATTAAAGTGACATCTAAATCTTGTGGATAAAATAATAAAATAATTTTAAAGCACCATATTTAGTATTTATAGATTGTCTGATTAGTGGGTCTGGACGAGACCGCATTCTAATGCGATATTAGCTTAACAAAATGCAGCACAATTGGCTGTCTATAAGACTTAATGAAGGTATAGGGTTCCCATGCATATTGGCACGTATATTTACACATGGTTCAAGGGCGAAAATGTCGGTACGGACGAATTTGGCAATAAATATTATAAAGCTAAATCCGATTCGCTCCACGGAAAGCCCCGCCGTTGGGTTTTATACAAAGGCGATAATGATGCTTCGAAAATCCCACCTGAATGGCATGCATGGCTTCATCATACAACTGAAGAGCCCTTGACCGAACAATCAACACGTGCGCCAAGTTGGCAAAAACAGCACATCAAAAATTTAACGGGTACATCAGAAGCCTATCGCCCCGTTGGTCACGCCTACAAAGGTGGCAACCGCGCACATGCAACGGGCGATTATCAACCTTGGCGGCCTGAATAAGTGTTACTTCTATACTTAAGACTTTTTTTGCCAATATCGATGAGCGAGACTTTCTTTGAATTCTGAACATAAAGAAATTTGGATCGGTGCCGTCACTGTTGCACTTTTGGTTGGCGTGTTGGGCGTAATGAACCAATCTCAAAAGTTAAGCTCAAAAGTTGAGGCCAAACATAAGCGCATCATTGCTAAGTTCAATAAGGTCGATGGTTTATCCAAAGGCAGCGACGTTAGAATGGGCGGCATCCGGGTTGGTCGTGTGACCAATATGGATTTAGATAGCAAATTTCGCGCCGTTATTACTATAGATGTGGATAGCCAATTTCCATACACCCTAGACACATCAGCAGCTATTCATACAGATGGCTTATTTGGTGTTAAGTTTATTGTGTTAGAACCTGGTGCTGAAGAAACAGTTCTAAGTACGGGTGACGAGATTTCATTAACACAAGATGCTGTTGTTGTTGGTGATTTGTTAGAATTAATTATATCAGAAGGCAACGTTGCAAAAGCTAAACGCAGCACCGCTAATTAAGAAATAGATTTGAACAGGAGCCAAGCCGTATGAGACGCAACGCCGTAGAAACCGTATTGGGTGCAGTTGTTTTGCTTGTTGCAGGCATGTTTGTCTATTTCGCCTACAACACGGCACAAGTTAAAGCTATTGATGGCTACAACATAAATGCCAGCTTTTTCAAAATTGGCGGATTAACAACTGGTAGCGATGTTCGGATTAACGGCATTAAAGTTGGGACTGTCACGAACGCACGGTTAGACCCTGAAACATTTGATGCGGTTATTGAAATGTCGATTAAACCGGATATAAAATTACCAAAAGATACCATCGCGGCTATTGGCAGTGAAGGTATTATGGGGGGTAAATATGTCAGAATTACACCGGGTTCAGCCAAAGAAACCATTGCTGATAATGGTTCTATATCTGAAACCAAAGACTTCAGATCATTAGAAGATCAAGTTGGTGAAATCATCTTTCTTGCCACCGGTGGATCAGACAAATAGTAACTAAACACACCTTATTTAAGTCGATTTTTTCGACCCTAATGCTTGTGGGTATCACCCTGAGCAGTGGGTATACTTTAGCGACACCTCATAACATTGTTATCTTACAAGGACTAGATAAGGTGACAGCTCGAGTTCATACCTTCCAAGCTCCATTAGGTTCAGTTGTTCGCTTTGGAACATTAGAAATTATTGCCCGCCAATGCGATAAACGCCCCCCAGAAGAAACACCTGAAAGCGCTGCTTTTCTTGATGTTTCAGAGGTCCGACAAGGCGAACCAACGCAAAGTTTATTTCGCGGCTGGATGTTTGCGTCTAGTCCCGCTTTATCAGCGCTCGAACACCCCGTTTACGACGTCTGGATTTTGGATTGCTTAGGTCCAGTTCAGATACTTGACCTAAGCCAAAAACCAATTCAAAACTAGAATCGCATATATAGAGGTGTTAATGGCTGACCTACATGCCGGTCTCATTGGAGCCAACATTCAAAGAACGCGCTTACCTTTTGCTTTGAAAGCCCTGTGTGATCTTAATAACATCAATTTTTCGTTTGAATTAATCGATACGGCTTTGATTGATGATTTTGATTTCATTCGCTGTGTTGAAGAACGCATTGCGTCGGGATGGACTGGAGTAACGGTAACACACCCTTATAAAACCGCTGCGGCAGATTTTGTTGGCACGTTAACCAATGCGCCCTCAAACATGGGGGCTTCAAACACTCTCATTTTTAATGGATCTATATCCAGCGGGGATGTAACGGCTTATAATACTGATTATACCGGTTTTGTTGCTGCATGGGATGCTGTATTGGGAATACGAAAACCGGGCAAAGTCGCCATGGCCGGAGCAGGAGGCGTATCGCGCGCCATCGCAATCGCTATAATCGAAAACGGAGCTGAACAATTGGCCATATGGGATTTACAGTTTGAGCGCGCTCAAGCCGTCGCCCGCATTGCCGACCCAACCGGTGTACGCGCCTTTGCAATTCCAATGGATCAATCAAACACATACGTTCAAGCGGCAAATGGTTTGGTCAATGCAACGGCTCTTGGAATGATACAATATCCTGGAATGGCTTTCGATGCAGCGCTAATTGGCACCCAAGACTGGGCATTTGATGCGGTTTATACACCAATTTGGACGGAGTTTATGGGAACCGCCAAAGCGGGTGGGCTTGAATGCCTAACCGGTTTCAATTTATTTAAACACATGGCCGTTCGTACATTTCAGACTTACACTGGTGTTGCTGTCGATCCAGCAGATGCGGACCGTGTCATAGATCCGTTAATTGAAGGACTATAGGCGGAATATAGAGAGTATTTTTGTGAATTAGGGACGGGTAAATCATGTTTAAATCCGGTGACAAGGTCACATCAAAAAACCGAACGCCTGAATTGGACGCAGGAAAGCATTGGCGGGCAAAACTTGGGTTTATCCTTATGTCGACAGACTTAGCTGCAGAATCAGATTTTTATGAGTTATTACCGGACGGGGTTGGTGTTCACGTCACCCGATTAAAAACCGAAGATTTTACGACAAATGAAACTTTGGCACGGCATATAGACACCATGGCAGAAGCCGCCGCCCGCTTGCAGCCCGATGTAAGGCCAGACGTTATTAGTTACCATTGCACCAGCGGCTCCATTGTTAATGGCGAGCAACGGGTCATGGATGAAATTTTAAAAGGCGCTCCTTACACACAACCAATGACGCTGGTAACGAGTGTTGTTGATGCATTACATACCTTGTCAATCAAAAAGATAGTCGTCGGTACCCCCTATATTGACGAAATCAATACAGCTGAGGCTGAATTCTTAACGACAAAAGGGTTTGAGGTCATCGATATACAAGGATTAAACCTGACAACAGGTATTGAGTTTGGGCAATTGACACCTGCATACATAAAAGCCTTCGCACTTGAAATCGACCATCCCGACGCAGAAGCCATATTTCTGAGTTGTAGCGGGATTAGGGCAATTGAGGTTATTCAAGAGATTGAAGACGCAACTGGAAAGCCAGTTATTACCAGCAACCAAGCCCAAATGTGGTGCTGTTTGCGCCGGGCAGGGATAGATGATGAGATAAAAGGCTACGGCCAGATATTTGAGTTACCCGGTTAACCGTCTGACCTATCCAAATTAAACATCATCTCAATCACTTCACTCATCTGGCCCGGGCCATACGATCCGACAAAAACACCTTGAAACTGAAGTGCGTCATCAAGCAAATCCAAATATTTGGCTGATGGAATTTCAATAACACCGAATCGGCTTAAGTGATCGGTGGTGAATTGGGTATCTAATAACTTAAACCCGCCAAGTCTCATTCTGGCTACCAAATGAACAAGTGCAACCTTGCTTGCATCTGTTTCTTTTGAAAACATGCTTTCACCAAAAAAAGCAGCGCCTAATGAGATACCGTAAAGCCCACCAACCAATTTATCTTCGCGCCAACACTCAACAGAATGTGCGAATCCCATTTCATGAAGTTTTATGACATTGTCGCGGATGCTTTGATTGATCCACGTAACATCGCGGCCTGCGGCGGGTTTGGCACAAAAATCCAAAACCTGCTCGAAAGCCCGGTCACAATGGATCTCGAACTTATTTTTGCGGACAACTTTTTTAAGGCTTTTTGGAACGTGAAATTGATCAAGCGGCAAAATCCCCCGCATCTCCGGCTCAACCCAATAAAGGTTTGGGTCGTCTTGGCTTTCAGACATTGGAAAAATGCCCGTCGCATAAGCGCGAAGAAGAAGCTCAGGGGTTAGTTCTTGTGGCGTTTGGTGGTTACTCATCACCGTCGCTGTCTAGTTCGCCCTCGACAAAACGACCTAGCCAATGAATATCGTAATCTCCACAGACAAAAGCAGGCGCTTCCATAATGCGTTGATGCAAAGGGATTGATGTATGCAAACCATCAATAACAAATTCATCCAGAGACCGGCGCAAACGCATCAAACATTCATTGCGGTTATTGCCCGATACAATCAACTTAGCTATCAAGCTGTCGTAATGAGGCGGCACGGTATAGCCCGAATACAATCCCGAGTCGACCCGCACACCCAATCCACCGGGGGCATGATAATCGCCCACTTTCCCGGGTGAGGGCATAAAGGTTTCAGGGTGCTCCGCATTAATCCGGCATTCAATGGCATGGCCTGAAAACTTAACGTCTTCTTGGGTGAAACCTAACGGCTCGCCACTGGCAACGCGCAACATTTCGCGAACCAAATCGATGCCGCAAATGGCTTCCGTAACGGGGTGCTCTACTTGCAAACGAGTGTTCATTTCAATGAAATAGAATTTGCCTTTTTCGTACAAAAACTCAATTGTACCGACGTTGCGATAGCCAATTTTGGCAATCGCCTTCGAAACAATTTCACCAATTTCTTTTCGTGCCGCATTGTCTAATGCAGGCGAAGGGGCTTCTTCGACTAATTTTTGGTGTCGGCGTTGCAAAGAGCAATCGCGTTCACCCAAATGAATCACATTACCGAAGTTATCAGCCAAAATTTGAACTTCAATGTGGCGCGGCTTAGTTAGGAATTTTTCAATATAGCAATCGCCATTACCAAATGCGGCCAAAGCTTCTGCACTGGCAAAATTAAAGGCTTCGGTTATATCGTCTTTGGTTTCAGCAATCTTCATTCCGCGCCCACCACCACCGGCTGTCGCTTTAACAATCACTGGAAAACCAATTTTACGGCTCTCTTCTAAGGCATGAGCGGCATCGCGAATGGCCCCTTCAGAGCCCGGAACAACAGGAATTCCGGCAGCAATAACAGCAACCTTGGCGGCAATTTTGTCACCCATTAGGCGAATATGGTCTGCAGAAGGCCCAATAAACGTGAACCCGTGCTCTTCAACCATTTCAGCAAAATTAGCGTTTTCAGATAAGAAACCATATCCCGGATGGATAGCATCGGCGTTCGAAATGGTTGCCGCCGATAAAATAGCAGGAATGCTTAAATAACTATCTTTAGCGGCAGGTGGGCCGATACACACGCTTTCGTCTGCCAAACGAACATGCATGGCATCGACATCCGCTGTTGAATGGACAGCCACGGTTTTAATGCCCATTTCCCGGCACGCACGAAGAATCCGAAGGGCAATTTCGCCACGGTTTGCTATTAAGACCTTTTCGATCATGTAATCGGTTCCGGTCCTGATTTATTCGATGATCACAAGGGGTTCACCAAATTCGACTGGTGATCCGCCTGAGATTAAAATTTGTAAAATACGTCCGGCTTTTGGAGCCAAAATGGGGTTGAAGACTTTCATAGCTTCAATCAACAACAGCGTTTGACCTTCCGATACAGTATCGCCAACTTTTACGAAAGCCGGAGAATCGGGATCTGATGAAGTGTACACAACGCCAACCATGGGTGACTTTACAGCTCCCGGATGGGATGCCGCATCGGCTTCAGCTGTTTCGGCAGCAACCGGATCCGCAGCAGCGAGCGCAGGTGCCGCAACTGGGGCAGCAACGGCATAGTTAGCCGCTTTCGAAACCCGGATGTTGATACCTTCAATACCATATTCGATTTCAGTTAAGCCCGTTTCATCCATTAAGGTCGCCAGTTTACGGACGAGTTCTTCATCAATATCCGTTTTCAAATTCTTAGCCATCTGGTTTACGCCTTTTGAGTGAGTTTAAGGGTTTCAGCGCCATAAATCTCAGGTTGTCGAAGCCCCAACATGTTCAGATTCGGACCATTCAAAATTAAAATACGTGCGGTCATTTGTTGCTCTTATATTTATAGAATATGATACCGCCTTATAACACGGACTTCTAGTTTTCAAACACCAATGCACACATTACCAAAATGGGCACCGGATTGAATGTACATGAAGGCTTCCTTGGCCTCCTCAAATGGAAACGTTTTATCAACAACCGGTTTAAGCTTATGTAGAGCTATCGCACGACACATAACTGCCATTTCTTCGGCACTTCCAACCGTGACACCTTGCATCCGAACTTTGCGGCTAACAATAAACGGCAGCAAAATATCGCCTAGCGTTGCACCTGATAAAACCCCAATCATTCCCAATGTTCCACCAGGGCGTATGGCCATCAGTGATTGTTTTAGTGTTTGTGTACCACCCAACTCAACAACGTGATCAACACCTTTCCCGTGCGATATATCGAGCGCTATTTCACCCCAATTGGGATTATCCTTATAATTAATCAAATGGGCTGCCCCTAACTTTTGGGCTTTTGCTAGCTTTTGATTCGATGAAGACGTTGCAATAACTTCAGCCCCAGCCATTTTTGCAAATTGCAATGCAAACAACGAAACACCTCCGGTCCCTTGGGTTAAAACCAATTCACCGGGCTTGATTTTGCCTTCCCCAATGATTGAGCTCCACGCCGTTAACCCGGCGCACGGTAACGTGGCGGCTTCAGCATCTGATAAATGCGTGGGCGTTTTGACCAAATGATGGGCTTTAAAAACTTTAAGCTGACATAACATGCCGTCCCGATTACGCCCCCAATCACTATGCATCGTTTCTTTATCCGGCTCGCCCGCCAGCCATTCACTAAAAAAATTAGCCGTAACCCGATCACCAACCTGAAATTTTTCAACTCCAGAGCCAACCTCAACTACATCACCCGCCGCATCCGACAGGGGGATAAGGTCCTGTTGCTTTTGCAGTTTACGATACGCTCCGTCTAAAATAAGCACATCGCGGTAATTCAATGAAGTGGCACGGATTCGGACCAATATTTCATCATGCCCCGGCTTTGGATCTGGTAAATCCTTAAATACCAATGCACTGGGACCATCGGGGCTCGCTAAAACAACAGCTTTCACAATCAATCTCCATTTATCGTTCTTTGTACGACCTATATTATTTCGAAAATCTTATGCACCGCTATCATGATTGTCTAACCTTATGAATTTGGAAAAAATGAGCCTCAATTCAATATTAACGACAGAATAAATGTGTCAGGCCGACGCTTTGACGATTGCACCTGGCACAACGGACATTGAGTTGATGGTGTCCGCCGGGCACTCTGTTGTTAACGATATGAAAAAAAACGATGGAAACCATTTAAAACGATCGTTTTATGTGGACCCGGAAATAACGACGTCGAAGGTTTTATGATTGCACGTTTGTTATTGGAAGCTTGCTGGCCGCTTCGATTTACGTTTATGGGCGATAAAAATCTATTATCTGGAGATTGCGCCAAAGCAGCCGATAAATGGTCAAGTCCCTTCGATAATCCATCCATAGAATCTTTGGCTAATCATCCCCTGGTGACCGACGCGTTGTTCAGGTCGGGGATAACGCGCATGATTACGGTGGGTGCGCTATAATTGTTTCAAACCATTAACCTGCACAACTTCGACTGCGTTGGCGTTGATATCCCAAGTGGTGTTCATGGTAATAGCGGTCAAATTTTATGAGATGCACCTAAATGTTGTTTAACTATAACTTTTTTCAAACCAAACCAGCACATGTTTTGATGCCAGATCGCACGCTTTTAAGTAATTTTTGATGTCACAAATATTGCTATAAAACAAGATGTTTTGGATCAAATATTCCTCAATTTGTTATTAAACGCCATATAATTGTGGGCTGGTAAATTCCCTATCCAGAAATTGATGCCCACAAGTTTTTTCTGGGTATATTTTAATTGCTGGTGGTGACGTTATGACCGGGGCTTCCCTTTTAACTGAACGCTATGCGCGACGCATTGGGGCTTGGCTTGTCAACATTGCAGCCCCTCCATACACTTGGGTTGTTTACGCATCGGATCAGCCGGGCAACTTGATTAAAAAACGACTAATCTAAATAAATTTGAACAGCAAATTTCAGATCCGCGCATAACATAACATATTCTTGGCCCCGGATTAGGGGTAAGCAATAAAACAAAAGAGTTTGTGATAAGCCCCTTAAAAACAAAAAAGCCCTTTGTACTAGTTCGCAGACGGCATAAATGCTTTTGAAGATAATCCTGAACAACTGATGGATCATTTGCTTGCATTGTTTGTGTTACCAACGCTCGAAGGAAAATTTGGGTGTTTATTTGATCAACAAGGCGATAAAAAAACAAAGTCGATAGTTCCCGCAACAGCCGCAAAGATATGTGTGCTTTTAAAAGGGCCAGATACCGTTATTGCATTCCCATCTGGTAACACCGCTATTAACGTTGTTTGAAATACCTATCTAGCAAAAGCAGGTTCTTGCGATATGTTGGCCGAATTGATCAGTGGCCTTATGGCACAAGGAATCGCACCATATGACGCCGCATGTATGCATGGGAAGGCAGCGATGAACTTTGGCACCAGATTAATTGCTGAAGATATTTCCTCTTTTATTCCAGAAATTACTAGATCTATAATAAAATGTCACACATGGTCCCTTGAATTAAGATCTTAACCGGACGATCTTTTAGATATGAATACACAATTAAACATTAGCTTTTTAGAGCGCACTTTGCACAATCTTAAATCGGGTTGGCAAAGCATTGCAGACGTATCTTATGATGCCTCTGTAGCCAGTGACCGTCCCAGTTTACCGGAAGGAGACCAAGGGCGAATCCAACAACAAATGTTGGATTGTTTGGAATCTAAAGGGGGCGAGGTATCTGCGCGCTCGAGAGCTGCGGCTTTAGGGCATGTTTATTTAGCTTTAGATATAACGGGTAAGGAACGCTTTTTAAAACTGCTCGCCAAAGAATTTGATGTCGACCCAACCCAAGTTGATCAGGCAGCAGATGCCCTTCGTAACATCAAACAGGGGGGTACTAGGGATAATGTAGAGCAAAACCTGCGCAATTCGCTTGTGGCGCCCCGAGTAAAACTTCTAACGCAATTCAACGCCTTGCCTCAAGGGGTTAAGTTCCTCGTTGATATGCGTGCTGATTTATTGCCCTTGGCCCGAAAATACCCTGAACTTCGGGGTTTAGACAACGATATGCGTAATCTTTTGACATCTTGGTTCGATGTTGGATTCCTCGAGCTGAAGCAAATCAAATGGGATCAATCACCTGCGGCTTTGCTGGAAAAACTGATTGCCTATGAAGCCGTCCACGCCATTGAAAGCTGGGATGATCTAAAGAATCGATTGGATTCGGACCGAAGATGTTTTGCCTATTTTCATCCCCGTATGCCAAATGAGCCTCTAATCTTTGTGGAAGTCGCATTGGTAAACGGCATTGCCGGAAACGTTCAGACTTTATTGGATGAAAAGGCACCTGTTGTTGATCCGAAACAGGCAGATACCGCTATTTTTTACTCCATATCGAACGCTCAAAAAGGGCTAGCCGGTATTAGCTTTGGCAATTTTTTGATCAAGGGTGTGGTTGCTGAACTGGCGAGTGAGTTTAAGAATCTAAAAAAATTCTCAACTTTATCCCCGATTCCTGGTTTCAGAAAATGGCTTGATGAAATGATTGCAGAAGGGCACCCAAAGTTACTAAAACCGGCTGAACGTAAGTCGATTAACATGGCCCTAGAGCGAACAGGAGGTGCTAAGGGTGGGTTAAAAGACACGTTGGCTAATAATGATTGGTGCACCAATGAAAATTTATCTCATGCACTTCAGGGGCCTTTGCAGCGTTTAGCCGCTCAATATTTAACCATGGCAAAAGGTAAAGACGATCGAGCTCGTGATCCTGTGGCACATTTCCATTTATCAAATGGTGCCATTATGGAGCGCTTAAATTGGATGGGCGATCGTTCTGATAAAGGCATAAAACAGGCGGCTGGCTTGATGATTAACTATCTCTACAACCTTGATCGTATTGAAGATAATCACGAAGCGTACTCGGGCTTACGCCAGGTAAAAACGTCCTCATCAATCAAAAATATTTTAAAAGGATGAGGTTCACTAAAACCACATTTTGAAGTGATTTAAAATTCTATCACGGGAGTAATTGACAGTGGGGGTTATTTGTATATGTTCGCGTCGCCCACGCTGTTTTGGCAGCTGAGCAAATCGCGGTCGTGGCGGAATTGGTATACGCGCTGGTTTTAGGTACCAGTCTCTTCGGGGATGAGAGTTCGAGTCTCTCCGACCGCACCAATTTATACCTAAGCTCAGATTATTTAACTGGGTTTAGAGTGCAGATTTTTTTTAACACGGATGCACCTTGCATTTAAACGAGGGTATCCATAGCCATTCCAGGATATTCATGCAGGTCAAAGAGACAAAATCCGAAGGGTTAAGCCGCGAGTTTTCAATCAGCTTACCCGCGAGTGAAATAGAAGAAAAAATCAGCCACCGTCTGAAAGAAATTTCAAAGACAGCACAGTTGCCGGGTTTCCGTCCAGGCAAAGTACCTGTGTCTATGTTGCGTAAGCGCTATGGCCCATCTGTCATGGGAGAAATCCTCGAGAAAGCCGTTGGCGATACGTCTCAGCAAGCTTTAGCTGAAAAAGACATACGTCCTGCAATGCAGCCAGAAATCGAAATCACTTCATTTGAAGATGGCAAAGATCTTGAGTACACAATTAAAGTCGAATGCCTACCTGAAATTAAGCCGGTCGATTTTTCTAAAATCAGCGTAGAACGTTTGGTCCCCTCATCGGACGAAAAAGAACTTCAAAACGCTCTTCAAAACATTGCTGATAGCAACAAAACATCTGCACCTCTCAAGAAAAAACGCAAATCTAAATCTGGCGACGTTGTTATGATCGACTTCGTAGGTAGCGTTGAGGGTGAAGAGTTCCCAGGCGGCAAGGCCGATGGTTACGAATTGGAACTCGGTTCCAACAGCTTCATCCCAGGCTTTGAAGACCAATTGATTGGTAAAGACGCCGAAGAGAAAGTGGACGTTACCGTCAATTTCCCTGAAGAGTACGGCGCAGCAGAATTAGCCGGAAAAGAAGCGGTATTCAAAGTTACGGTTAACGAAATCAAAGAAACAACAGCGGCCGAGATTGATGACGAACTGGCGAAAAAGCTAGGTTTGGAAAGTCTTGAGAAATTGAAAGAGACCATTACAGAAGAGCAGGGACGTGAGTTGAAAAACATGTCTCGGACACGGACCAAGCGTTTCTTGCTTGACGCATTGACCGACTATTGTGATTTTGAAGTTCCGAAAAAATTGACAGAATCAGAGTTTGATTCGATTTGGGCTCAATACGAAGAACAAAAAAAATCTGTTGAAGCCAACGGTGAAGACGAAGATTTAAGCGAAGACGAGCAACGTGCAGAATTTCAAGAAATTGCCGTTCGCCGTGTGAGCCTTGGCCTCTTGCTTTCTGAAATTGGACGCTTAAATAATATTCAAGTGAGCCAAGATGATGTAACGCGAGCTATTATGCAGCAAGCGCAGCAACATCAAGGTCAAGAGCAAGCTGTTATGGAGTTCTACAAGAAAAATCCAGAAGCAATGCAGCAGATTACAGCTCCGCTTTATGAAGAAAAAGTTGTTGATTTTATTATTGAGTTAGCAAACGTAACGGATAAAAAAGTTACGGTTGAAGAAATGATGAAGGTATTCGAGACTGACAACGAAGAAGCTGAGAAAAAATCTAAGAAGCCAAAGAAAAAAGCGGCTGCTAAGAAAGCTAACAATAAAGATGATAAGCCAGCGGCTAAAAAGAAAGCTCCAGCTAAGAAAAAAGCTGAGAAAAAAGATTAATTCAACACATCGTAATTGCGTTGAGTGTTGGGCCTAACAAAAAGGAAAATCCGTTCATGCATGAACCTGTAGATACTTATATGAACAATCTTGTCCCCATGGTCGTCGAGACCACAAATCGGGGCGAGCGATCTTACGATATCTATTCACGCCTGTTAAAAGAACGGATTATATTTTTAACGGGTCAGGTAAACGACTATGTTGCCAGTCTTATTTGTGCACAGTTGTTGTTTTTAGAATCAGAAAACCCAACAAAAGACATATCTTTTTATATTAATTCGCCCGGTGGTGTTGTTACCGCAGGTTTGGCGATTTACGACACCATGCGTTACATTCGCCCCGCAGTCTCTACGGTATGTATTGGTCAAGCGGCCTCTATGGGTTCGTTATTGTTATGTGCTGGTGAAGCAGGCAAGCGTTATGCACTCCCAAATTCACGGGTCATGGTCCATCAGCCTTCTGGTGGCGCACAGGGCCAAGCATCTGACATTGAAATTCAGGCACGTGAGATTCTTAAGATTCGCGAACGCCTTAATTTGATTTACGTTGAGCATACGGGTAAATCTTTGGATGAGATAGAAAAGGCTTTGGATCGCGATAGTTATTTAAGCTCAGAAGAAGCAAAAGCCTTCGGTCTTATTGATGAAGTTGTCGATAATCGTCCTGCCCCTGACGGCGACGATGACACAAAGAAATCCAAGTAATTAGCTTTACTTGGTTACTTTTTTTTAATTATTTTGTATCCTAACTAAACCGTGTGTAATTGTGCATTTCAGGATGACGTAGTGTGAAAATTACTGTAAGTTAAACAATTTGGCCTGTTTTGCATTGTGTGTTCCTGCCTCTAGCGGGTAATATGTATTATCACGTCGTTATACCTTATTGGAGACTCCATGAGCAAAACCACCAGCGGTGATTCAAAGAACACCCTTTATTGCTCCTTCTGCGGAAAGAGTCAGCACGAAGTGCGTAAATTAATCGCTGGGCCGACAGTGTTCATCTGTGATGAATGTGTCGAGCTTTGCATGGACATTATTCGCGAAGAACATAAAACCAGCATGGTCAAATCCGGTGATGGCGTTCCAACACCGCAGGATATCTGTGAAGTTCTTGATGATTATGTCATTGGCCAGTTTGGCGCTAAGCGTGTCTTGTCTGTTGCGGTTCACAACCACTACAAACGTTTAAATCATGGTAGCAGTTCAGGCAACTCAGGCAGCGAAGTTGAGCTGGCGAAATCTAACATTATGTTGGTTGGCCCAACAGGATGCGGCAAAACGTTGTTGGCGCAAACTCTGGCTCGGATACTTGATGTTCCTTTCACAATGGCAGACGCAACGACGCTGACAGAAGCGGGTTATGTTGGCGAAGACGTTGAAAACATCATTTTAAAATTATTACAGTCTGCTGATTATAATGTTGAGCGGGCACAGCGTGGCATTGTCTATATTGATGAGGTCGACAAAATTTCGCGTAAATCTGATAACCCATCAATAACCCGTGATGTTTCTGGCGAAGGTGTTCAACAAGCCTTGTTGAAAATCATGGAAGGTACAGTAGCAAGCGTTCCTCCACAGGGTGGGCGCAAGCATCCTCAGCAAGAGTTTTTGCAAGTTGATACAACAAATATTTTGTTCATCGTTGGTGGTGCTTTTGCTGGCTTGGATAAAATTATTGCATCGCGCGGGAAGGGGTCCTCCATTGGTTTTGGTGCTGATGTTGAAGGCGAAGACGAGCGTCAAACCGGTGAAATCTTGCAAGATCTAGAGCCTGAAGATCTGTTAAAATTTGGTCTTATCCCAGAATTTGTTGGCCGTCTTCCCGTATTAGCAACGCTTGAAGACTTAGATGAAAGCGCATTGATCCAAATTCTAACGGAACCAAAGAACGCGTTGGTTAAACAGTATCAACGCTTATTTGAAATGGAAGATGTTAAGCTTGGGTTCTCTGAAGGCGCCTTAGAATGTATTGCTGAAAAAGCTGTTGCGCGTAAAACTGGCGCACGTGGCCTACGTTCGATCATGGAAAATATACTTTTAGATACAATGTATGAATTGCCGGGTGTTGATGGGGTTGAAGAAATCGTAATCAACCGAGAAGTCGTCGAAGATGCTGGAAATCCCCTCTATATCTATTCAGAGCGGAAAGATGAAGTCGAAACCAGCGCTTAAATCTTATTTGGATTTAATTGGGGTTGCACCATTGTTATCGACACACCATGTATACTGGCATGTTAAATGCCAACGACGAGTTCAATTCTATGGTCATTGATACTATAGATATTTGTCCTCCATATATGAAAAGGCTATAAGTCTGTGACGCACCAAAACGATAAATATCCAGTCCTCCCTCTTCGTGACATAGTTGTCTTTCCGCACATGATCGTGCCGCTATTTGTCGGCCGTGAAAAATCAGTTCGCGCTCTTGAAGACGTTATGAAAGATGATAAAAAAATCTTATTGGTTGCTCAAAAAAATGCAACTCAAGACGATCCAGAACCTAGCGATATCTATGATGTTGGTACTTTATCAACAGTTCTACAACTTCTTAAGCTTCCCGATGGGACGGTTAAAGTTCTCGTTGAAGGTGTCCAGCGCGCAAAAATTTCAGATTTCGTTAATAACCCAGAATTTTTTGAAGCCAATGCGGCATTGATTGAAGAACAGTCACAAGATGAAAGTGAACTTGTAGCTCTATCACGTACGGTTGTTTCTCAATTTGAGCAGTATATAAAGCTAAACAAAAAAATACCGCCGGAAGTTTTGGTTTCAATCAATCAAATTGAAGATGCTAGCAAACTTGCTGATACCGTAGCATCGCATTTAGCCCTTAAAATTTCTGAAAAACAGAAATTACTTGAGTCTGTATCGATCACAGAACGCCTCGAACGTGTGTTTTCCTATATGGAATCTGAAATTGATGTTCTTCAAGTCGAGAAAAAGATCAGAAACCGGGTTAAGCGCCAAATGGAGAAAACCCAGCGCGAGTACTATTTGAATGAGCAATTAAAGGCCATTCAAAAAGAACTTGGCGATTCGGATGACGGTAAAGACGAAACAGCAGAACTTGAAGAGAAAATTAAAAAAACTAAGCTTTCAAAAGAGGCTGAAGAGAAATCATTAGCAGAATTGAAAAAGCTTAAATCCATGAGCCCTATGTCTGCTGAAGCAACGGTCGTGCGCAACTATTTAGATTGGATTCTTGCGATTCCATGGAAAAAGCGTTCTCGTATGAAAAAAGATCTGAACGCAGCGCAAGCCATTTTAGATAAAGATCATTATGGTCTTAAGAAAGTTAAAGAACGGATTATTGAATATTTAGCCGTTCAACAGCGCACAAATAAAGTTTCTGGACCCATTTTGTGTCTCGTAGGCCCTCCGGGTGTTGGTAAAACATCTTTAGGGAAATCAATCGCAAACGCAACGGGACGGGCGTTCGTTCGCATGTCTTTGGGCGGAGTGCGCGATGAGTCTGAAATTCGAGGCCATCGCAGGACATATATTGGTTCAATGCCCGGAAAAGTAATTCAGGGCATGAAAAAAGCAAAAACATCGAATCCTTTGTTCTTATTGGATGAAGTTGATAAAATGGGTCAAGATTGGCGCGGTGATCCTGCATCCGCATTGCTTGAAGTACTCGATCCAGAGCAAAACAACGCCTTTAGTGACCATTATCTTGAAGTCGATTATGATTTGTCTGACGTTATGTTTGTTACAACAGCAAACACAATGAACATGCCTGCTCCTCTTTTGGACCGTATGGAGGTTATTCGTTTATCTGGTTACACAGAAGACGAAAAAATCGAAATCGCTAAAGGCCATTTGATTTCAAAACAAGTAAAGAACCATGGCTTAGAAAACGGCGAATGGTCGATTGCAGACTCAGGCCTTCGTGACCTCATTCGATATTACACTCGCGAATCAGGTGTACGTAATCTTGAACGTGAACTGGCCAATTTAGCACGTAAAGCGGTTAAAGAGATCGTAACGAATAATGATGTCACAAGTATTGAAGTCACGGACGAAAACTTGGCGTTATATGCAGGTATCAAACGCTACCGATACGGTGAAATTGAAGCGGATGACTTAGTTGGTGTAACAACGGGACTTGCTTGGACTGAAGTTGGTGGTGAATTACTAAGCATTGAAGCCGTAATGGTTCCAGGCAAAGGTAAAATGACAATTACCGGTAAATTGGGTGAGGTTATGACCGAATCCATTCAGGCTGCAAAATCTTACGTTCAATCGCGGTCATTGGATTTTGGCATTATTCCTCCAGTGTATACCAAAAATGACATTCACGTTCACGTTCCAGAAGGGGCAACACCAAAAGATGGGCCTTCTGCTGGTGTGGGAATGGTGACTTCTATTGTTTCCGTCCTTACGAACAATGCAGTCCGCAAAGATGTCGCCATGACGGGTGAAGTTACTTTGCGCGGGCGTGTATTGCCGATTGGTGGTTTGAAGGAAAAACTTCTTGCTGCTTTGCGAGGCGGTATTAAAACCGTATTGATCCCAAAAGATAATGAAAAAGACCTTGAAGACATTCCTGATAATGTAAAAGAAGGAATGGAGATTATTCCAGTTGCTATTGTTGATGAAGTCTTGAAGCATGCACTTGTTAATGAATTAGTACCTGTTGAATGGACTGAGGATGATACCCTTAAATCTTCTATGTCTAATTCAACAGATGATGATGATGTGAGTGGCCAGTTGACTCATTAAAATTTATCGAAAATTTGGCGAATCGTGTTTATTTCGTTTCGCCGCGATTCGCTTCAAAACGCGCTGATTACTCTATTATTACTAGAGGCAGAGCGTTTTTTTATCAACGAACTTGATTAAAATTATGTTAAACATCGTTGTGGATCGGGTACTTAAGCATAAAACCCCAGTTTTCTGGGGAAAAATCATCAAAAGCTAATTGACGAAATCGAAATCTCGATTATAAATTTAGTTATCATGCGGGTTAAGCAAACTTGGTATAAAACAAGTAACCTAATTAATTGAAACCATAATCACCTTAATAGATAGGGCCTCAAAATGAACAAAAATGATTTAGTAGCTACTGTAGCTACAAGCACAGGGTTATCAAAAGCTGACGCAACGAAAGCTGTAGACGGTGTATTCGAAGCAATAACAAGTACTCTTAAAGACGGCTCTGAAGTCCGTCTTGTTGGTTTCGGTACATTCAGTGTTTCTGCTCGTGCTGCAACAACTGGTCGCAACCCACGTACGGGTGAGTCGATTCAAATCCCAGCATCTAATCAGCCGAAATTCAAGGCTGGTAAAGGCCTTAAAGCTGCTGTCAACTAAGACACAGATTGATGTT
The DNA here is from genome assembly GCA_028825025.1 of Rhodospirillales bacterium. Lineage (GTDB taxonomy): Bacteria > Pseudomonadota > Alphaproteobacteria > Rhodospirillales > Casp-alpha2 > JABMNT01. The sequence goes on from JAPKAX010000024.1 coordinate 21,797, forward strand.
TTTAAGATCGGTCGCCCTTGTGGGCGACCGATTTTATTTTGTTTAAAAAATATCAATTAAAACGCTTGTCATTGCCCGGTAAAAACGAGTATCAATCGGCAATCAGAAGACAAATGGGTGGTTAGCTCAGCTGGGAGAGCATCTCGTTTACACCGAGAATGTCGGGGGTTCGAGCCCCTCACCACCCACCACGTCTAATTTAGTCTATTTCGAGTTTAGAGCTGGAATTGAGCCCCTAATATATGGGCGGTTTTTTATTTATATTCAGAATTTCTGAATACTTCTGAAAAGATTAATTATATTATGTAAGCTTGCTTGACACCCCTTGGGGGGTAGCTTAAATCAAGTTTCGCTAACAGCAACTTCTATAAATAGAAGATGCAAAAATGCTTTTGAGGGGGTGTAGCTCAGTTGGTTAGAGCGCCGGCCTGTCACGCCGGAGGCCGCGAGTTCAAGTCTCGTCACTCCCGCCATATCCTCAAA